>NZ_JAUBTR010000036.1:0-7921 GCF_036705045.1 Microcoleus sp. BR0-C5 | reverse complement strand
GCCTGTTGCTAAGCGAGAATGGTGCAACATCTCAGTTAAATCCGTTACCCAATCTGTTGCCGAACTTCCCTCTGCTATATGTTAAGAATAACTGAAATAAAACTCCCCCTAGATCATCCTCAAGATGCGATCGCCAGCGCCATTCTCAAAAAGCTGCAAATCCCCCCGGAAGAATTGCTCGGCTATTCCATCTTCAAGCGCAGCTACGATGCTCGTAAAAAAGCAGAAATCCTCCTTGTCTATATTGTGGATGTAGAGACGACACAGGAAAAGCAACTTTTGGCGCGCTTCAAAAAAGACCCTCATGTAATGGTAACACCAGACACGAGTTATCGCTATGTAGCAAAAGCCACCAGCAATTTGACGATTCGCCCCATTGTGATCGGTACAGGGCCGTGCGGTATGTTTGCAGGTCTGATGCTGGCACAAATGGGGTTTCGCCCTATCCTTTTAGAACGCGGAAAAGCAGTGCGCGATCGCACGGTTGACACCTTTGGATTTTGGAAGAAAAAAGCAGAATTTAACCCAGAATCTAACGCCCAGTTTGGCGAAGGTGGCGCGGGTACTTTTTCCGATGGCAAACTCTACAGCCAAGTTAAAGATCCTCAGCATTATGGACGCAAGGTGCTGACGGAACTGGTGAATGCGGGAGCTTCACCAGAAATTTTATATATTAATAAACCGCATATTGGCACGTTCAAACTTGTGGGAATTGTCCAAAGTATTCGTGCCCAAATAGAATCATTAGGCGGAGAAATTCGCTTTCAAACTCGTGTGGAAGATATTCACATTGAAGATGGAAAAGTGCAAGGACTTACCCTCGCCAGTGGAGAATATATTGCTAGTAATTATATAGTTATGGCGGTGGGACACAGCGCCCGCGATACTTTTGAAATGTTGTTTTCGCGCGGGGTTTACATCGAGGCTAAACCTTTTTCCATTGGTTTTCGGGTGGAACATCCGCAGACTACGATCGATCGCTGTCGTTTTGGCGATCGGGCGGGCCATAAGCTTTTGGGTGCCGCCGATTACAAACTGGTTCACCATTGCCAAAACAATCGTTCAGTATATAGTTTCTGTATGTGTCCCGGTGGTTTGGTAGTGGCGGCTGCGTCCGAACCGGGGCGACTTGTTACTAATGGGATGAGTCAATATTCTCGCAATGAACGCAATGCTAACAGCGGGATTGTGGTGGGTATCACGCCGGAGGATTATCCCGGTCATCCCTTAGCAGGAATTGAGTTTCAGCGTCGCCTAGAAGAACGGGCATTTGAGTTAGGTGGTGGCACTTACAACGCTCCTGGGCAGCTTGTGGGTGATTTTTTGGCGAATCGCCCTTCCACGGCGCTAGGCAGTGTGCAGCCGTCTTATACGCCGGGAGTTGTGATGACTGATTTGAGCGAAAGTTTGCCAGATTATGCGATCGCAGCTATCCGCGAAGCACTTCCGGCTTTTGACAAACAGATTAAAGGATTTGCGATGGATGATGCGGTTTTGACTGCGGTGGAAACGCGCACTTCTTCACCAATTCGGATTAAACGCAAGGAAGATTATCAGAGTTTGAATACAGAAGGCCTTTATCCTGCTGGGGAAGGTGCGGGATATGCGGGTGGAATCCTGTCGGCGGGGATTGATGGGATTAAGGTGGCGGAGGCGGTTGCTTTGAGCATCTTGCAATCTTCAAATCATAAAGTGTGAGGCTGGATTTGAGGATTTTTAAACGATTTGAAGATTGCCGTCAACTGTCAACTGTCAACAGTCAACTGCGGGACTTACGCATCGAAACTCACATCTGGCATCATTCTCAAGAACAGGCATCTTGCCTGTTCCACAAGAAAATTCACTCTTTGTGGAACAGGCATCTTGCCTGTTCATAAAAAGCTTATTGAGAATGGTGCAACATCTCAGTTCAAACAGCAGCTAAGCGTGATCGAATTTCGGTATCGGTATACTCCGGCGTCCAGCCTTCTTGGGTGGTAAAATAGCGCACCGCTTTAACTTTCCGGGCTGCTGTCAAATAAAACCAGTGTTCTGTATTCGCCGGTACGTTGATAAATTCTTCCGGCTGCACAGTGACTTCTACTTGGCTACCGTCGGGCCGCACGAAGCCGAAAATCCCCTCTCCTGCTACGATATAGCGCACTTCATCGTCGGCGTGGATGTGGCACTTGTTGAATTTCGACAGCAGCGTGTCGAGGTTGGGAATATCTGGGTGCAGTACGATTAAGTCGCGGGATTGATAGCCTGCGGTTTCTTGGAGTTGTTGAAAGTAGCCGTCTAGGGCTTGCAGGATTTGCTCTTTTTCGGTGTCGCTAAGGGCATCTTTGGCTAATAGATTTTGAATTTCTGGACTCTCACCCACTGGCCAGCGGTTGAGTTGAATGTTTAAGGGAGCAAGTTCGCGGGTAATGTCGCTGAGTTGAGTGTAGGTTGTACCGTTTTCGTGTCGCAGGATAGCCATTTTTTGCACGTTCCAATTTTTGGGTGAGGCGATACACAGGCACTTTGATAGATGTTTGTCGATCGCGCCTGTACCAGAATCACAATTTTAACGCTAATTTGAACAGGCTTTCCGCCCTGTTCCACAACAGTTCAATATTTGTCGCGATAATATTGATAAGTCAGGCGCCAGCTAGCACCAGCAGCGATCGGCAATCCTGATATCTTGAATGTAACTTTTGCAACAACTATGCCTACTTATACGGGAATTTCTAGTGAAGCATTTCAGCATCCCCTCGATCGCCAAGCTGAGGAAGCGCTGCGAAGCGTGCCTGGATTTGACTTAATTGCCAGCAAATTTGTAGAATTTGTCTACGAACGACCCCAATTCGTTTACCTAATGGGAAATAGCATTCAAGTCGGGCCGCGCCAATATGCCAGCATCTATCATATTTTTCGGGAATGCGTGCAGGATTTAGATGTTTTTCCAGAACCGGGTTTGTTTGTTTCTCAGAATCCCTCAGTTAACAGCTATGCCCTAGGAAAAAACCAGCCATACATAGTATTAAACACTGGGCTTTTAGACTTGTTGGACGAGGCTGAAATTAAGACTGTGCTGGCTCACGAGTTGGGACACATTAAATGTGGTCATCCAACTTTAAATCAAATGGCGATGTGGGCGATGAACGTCGCATCGACAATTGGCGAGATGACTTTCGGGCTGGGAAATATTGTCGGCAGCGGTTTAATTTTCGCTTTTTATGAGTGGCGGCGCAAGGCTGAATTGTCGGCAGACCGGGCGGCTTTGTTGGTGACGGATGACTTAAACAGTGTGATGAAGACGATGATGAAACTTGCGGGAGTTAGCAGTAAATATGCTGACCAATGCAGTTTGCAAGAATTTATCCGCCAGTCTGACAACTATCAAGAGCTCGATCGAGACAATCTCAACCAAGTGTATAAATTTTTACTTTACAACGGCGGCCAGGGCGTGATGCTGAGTCACCCTTTCCCGGTGGAACGCCTGCGATATTTGCGAGACTGGGCAAGTTCCGACGAATACCGCCAAATTAAGCTGGGGAACTACAAGCGGGCTGTAGCTGAGGGTGCGGTTGATGTGAAGTCCCAAACGCCTAACAGTGAGACGGAGGCTTTGCGCCGTCAGATTGAAGAGTTGCAGCGCGAGATCGATCGGCAAAAATCAAAGCGAAACTAAGTTTAAATTCCTCGGCCACAGGCAGACCCTAGGAACCAGCTAAATGTTTTGTTGAAAATTTACCGGATTTGAGGGAGGGGGAAACGTAAAAGGAAGGCAGGCCAGTGAGAGACTTACTCGCAACTGGCCTCCAATCTAAAAACTGTCCCCTCCTTTCGGAAATCTGTTTCTGAGGAGGTGTAGTTTAAATCAAGAGAAGCTTATAAATCAACGGGGCTAAAAAAAATGATTATTGATAACGCAATGAATACTAAGAAGTCAACTTCTAATTTTTTCGGCAATGTGGGAAAAGTCGCGATCGCCCTGACTCTTCTAGCCGCCGGCATGGCATTTACAAATCCTGGGAGAGACAAATACCTAACTTATGCTTCCGGCGTACTCCAAACCGAGTTGGAAAGCACTGTGTGCAAAGATTCTCGCGTTCCGAAAGCTTTGGGCGGCCTTACAGATACTTTGATCGGCAGTTGCAAGAATTTGCTGACTTCGCAGCGGGGCACGATCGAAAGCTTGCTCGACAATACAACACAGCGTCAGAATTTAGGCGTTGTCAGCATTTATACAACTGAACTGGGCAAAAAAAGCTATCCAACGGTTGGAGCTTTTGGGAATTTTGTGACGCTGCCACCTAGTTCGGAAAATTCTCAAAATTAGAGTCAAATTAAGTTCAATTGTAGAAACCGGGTTTTGTAGAAAGCCCGGTTTTTGCTTACGTAATTGTCTTTAAGCAAATCTCAATAAATTCGGAGAGCCGCAGCACATATTTTTAGTCAAGCTCGCTATTATAAGCAAAATATTAAGTTTTATTAAAGAAGAAAAGTTATTGTCCCACTTAATATTAACATTAACGCTATAAAGTTTGATGTTTAACAAATAAGCAGATGGCAATGCAATTAAGTAAGGGTGAGAGATTTAATATCTCTAAAGAAGCGCCCGGTATAAAAAAAATGGCGATCGCCCTCGGTTGGCAGGTGACAGAGGCAGGACAAAGCTACGAGATTGATGTCTCTGCGTTTATGCTAGGTGCTGACGGCAAAATACCTAACGATAAATATTTGATCTTTTACAATAATTTGCAATCCTTTGACAATTCGGTACTGCAAGTGATTCGGGATAAAAACAACCGAAATCAAGAGAATAAAACTATTTACGGCGTTATCTTAAAAAGAGTTAATCCTGAAATTGAGGAAATAACTTTTGTTGTCACTATTGACGAAGCACAGAAATTTAATGCAAATTTTAGCAATATCAAAAATGCTTTTATCAAAATTACCAATTTGGATACAGGAAGCGAACTTGTTCGTTATGAATTAAAAGAGAATTTTTCGCTAGAGACTGCTGTAGAATTTGGTCGCTTGTATAGAAAGAATGGAGAGTGGAGATTTCAGGCGGTAGGAGCAGGATATGAGGCAGGATTGCAGAGTTTTGTGGACAAGTATTGCAGCTAAAATAGTAATAATATTGATCCACTTCCTCACGAGTTGGCCGCGGGAAATGCCGATGATTTGCAGTTTCCGGCTGGGGAGTTGGAGGTGGAGTCAGAACCGGAAGCGGAACAGTCTCGTCTGGAGCTTTTGGTAAATTTGTTACCTTGTTACCTAGTTCTGAAAATGCTCAAAAGTAGGGTCAAATTAAGTTCAATTGTAGAAACAGGTTGGGGAGAAAGCCAGGTTTTTAATTACGTAATTTTACTTAAGTAAATCTCAATAAATTCAGATACAAGCAGCACATATTTTTAATCAAGCCGGCTATTAAAAGCAAAATATTAAGTTTTATTGAAGATCACAAATTATCCGGTGACTTAATTTTAACATAAACACTATAAAGTTTGATATTTAACACATAAGCAGATGGCAATGCAATTAAGTAAGGGTGAGAGATTTAATATCTCTAAAGAAGCGCCCGGTATAAAAAAAATGGCGATCGCCCTCGGTTGGCAGGTGACAGAGGCAGGACAAAGCTACGAGATTGATGTCTCTGCGTTTATGCTAGGTGCTGACGGCAAACTACCTAACGATAAATATTTGATCTTTTACAATAATCTGCAATCCTGTGACGGTTCGGTACTGCAATCGATTCCTGACAAAAATAACCGAGGTCAAGAAAAGAAGACTATTTACGGCATTATTTTAGAGAAAATTAATCCTGAAATTGAGGAAATAACTTTTGCGGTCACTATTCATGAAGCAGATAAAATTAAAGCCAATTTTAGCGAGATCAAAAATGCTTTTATCAAAATTACCAATTTGGATACGGGAAGCGAACTGGTTCGGTATGAATTAAAAGAGAATTTTTCGCTAGAGACTGCTGTAGAGTTTGGTCGTTTGTATAAAAAGAATGGAGAGTGGAGATTTCAGGCGGTAGGAGAAGGATATCAGGCAGGATTGCAGAGTTTGGTTGACAAGTATTACAGCGGAAATAGCAATAATATTGCTCCCATTAGTAGAGAGTTGACAGCGGGAACAGCAGCAGATGATTTGCAGTTGCCTGCTTGGGATTTGGAGGTGGAACCCGAACCGGAAGCGGAACAGTCTCGTCAGACTCGAAGGGTACAGCCATCACGAATTAACAATCAAGTCAATAATAATTCGCGAAGTCGCAAAATACCCGCAGCTTTATTAGCAGGTTTAGGGGTTTTGGTGTTGGGAACAAGTGTAGGGACGATCGCCTTTATGCGATCGGGAAATGAAACGCTTAAGCAAGCGAAAATACTCGCCGTTGAAACGCAGAATGCAGAGAAAGTCACAGATGTCAATTTGCTCAGAAGTTTCGATAAACGACTTAAAGAAACGATCGCCAATTTAGAGAAAATTCCTAACTTCCCCGGCTTTGGGTATCAGCAAGCTAGAGCAGATTTGCTGCAACTGCGCCCGATTTTGGTTCCAGTAGCGCAAAATTTACAGGCGGCAGAAAGTCTAGCAACGGCTCAAAAATTGGCGATGGAAGCTGCTGTGGTTGTGCAAAAACCGCCTCATCCGATGGAAGTTTGGCAGCAGTCGCAAAGTAAATGGCAACAGGCGATCGCACTTTTAGAAGCGATAGATTCACGTACACCGGTTTATAATCTAGCTCAAAATAAGTTATCTAATTACCGGGCCAATCACGCTGTGATCAGTCAAAGAGTTGCGATCGCTCAAAAAGCTGCAAATTTCAGCAACCAAGGTTCTTTGAAAGTTCAAAAGGGAGATGTTCCGGGGGCGATCGCCAATTTTACTCAAGCTTTAGCGCTGAATCCGAACATACCTCAAGCTTACCTCGGATTGGGAATTGCTACTGGCCAACAGGGAAACAAGCAGCAGGCAATTTACAATTACGATCGAGCGCTGCAATTTAATCCTAACTTGGCAGAAGCTTATTTCGGTCGCGGTCAAGCATACTATGAATTGGGAAACAAGCAAAAGGCGATCGGCGATTACGAACAAGCTATTCGCGTTAATCCTAATTATGGTTTGGCTTATTTGGAACGAGGTGCTATTCGCTGTATGTTGGGAACAAAATCGCCAGCAGTATCAGATTTTCAACAAGCGGGAGAACTTTTCTTAAAGCAGGGAGACGGAAATAATTACAAATTAGCACAAAGCTTTATTAATGATTGTCAAGAAGCGAGTGCAGAGTCTGCAATCTGCGATTATCGAAGGAACATAGACTCCTTCGGCAGACCCTGCGGTCGCTCTGTTAATGTTCCGATTATAATTAGAAGAAAATCCGCGACTGCTACCTCAAACTCTGAGTCTACTGCTGTTAAAAGCAATAGCAGCGTTGAAAAAATCTCGCCTGCAAATTCTGATAGCAGCAGTACAAGAATTCGCAGCAGGAGAAAAAGTAAAAGGTAAACCCCAGTCGCATTACTTAATATAGCAACCGCCAAGACGGTTAGGACGTTGTTAATGGCTGAAACGATTGATTTTATTGCTTCTTCCTTCTTCCTTCTGCTATAGATGACAAAATCTCCTGGTAAGCATCGATGGTTTGCTGGGCGATCGCCTCCCAATTATAATGCTTTTTGGCATACTCTTTGCCATTCAATCCCCGCCTTTGTCGCTCCTGTGGATTGAGAAGTGCTGATTTGATTGAATTGGCGATCGCCCCTACTTCCAAAGACCCCACCCAACCAGCTTCTGCTTGCTGTATGTTTTCCGCAATATGTATGCGATCGGAAATCGCGACAGGTACACCGGCGGCCATCGCTTCTGCTACAGCAATGCCAAAGTTTTCGTAATAAGAAGGCAATACAAATAAGTCGGCTTTTGTCAACAGTTCAACTTTTAA
>NZ_JAUBTR010000035.1:0-73037 GCF_036705045.1 Microcoleus sp. BR0-C5 | reverse complement strand
TATTCTTTGTACTCCTCTGCTACACCAAGGTAAGCTGACTGGCCTTCTTTATTTGGAAAATAACCTGACTGAAGGGGTTTTTACTACTGATCGCCTAGAATTGTTAAAACTTTTATCTTCCCAAATTGCTATTTCTATTGATAATGCTCAACTCTATGACCAATTAGGGGAATACTCGCGAACGCTGGAACGTAAGGTTATAGAAAGAACGCAAGAATTGGAACAGGAAATGGCTGTCAGAATGCAGACAGAAATAGCCTTGGGCAAGTCTGAGGAAAAGTTTTCTAAAGCCTTTCGTTCCAGTCCTAACCCGATCGCGATCGCCCGATTCGCAGATGGACGCTACATCGAAGTGAACGACAGCTTCCTCAGCACTTTTAGTTACTCTCGCGAAGAGGTAATTGGTTTGACAGCAATTGAGTTGAATCTTTGGGTTAATTTAGAAGAATGTGACAGATACAAACAGCTATTGCAAGAATCAGGAGTGGTTCGAAACCAGGAATTTGATTTTCGTACTTCTTCAGGCGAGGTGAGGAAGATGCTGGTATCAGCAGATATTATTGAGCTGGGTGGAGAAGCGTGTATTCTTTTAGTCACTAACGACATCACCGATCGTCAAAGGGTAGAAGAAGCGCTCAAAGAAAGCGAGGCTAAATACCGTGACTTAGTTGAAACATCGCAGGATATGATTTGGTCAGTTGATGTTGAAGGGCGTTATACCTTTGTCAATGCTGCCGTCCAACAGATTTTTGGCTACTGCCCTGAAGAAATGATAGGGCGAAAATTCACTGATTTCAAGCCACATGAACAACTTCCCAAAGATAACGAGATGTTCCAACCTATGCTGAATGGAGAGTCCATATTTCAGTATGAAACTATACAATTAGCTAAAGACAGCAGACCTGTCAATCTCCGGTTTACTTCAATTGTAGTGCGGGATTCCGAAGGAAATATTCTAGGAATAACTGGCACAGCCAGCGATATTACGGAGGGCAAAAAAGCAGAGGCAGCCTTACAACAAGCCAAAGAAGTTGCAGATGCGGCTAACAAGGCTAAAAGCGAATTTTTATCAAAAATGAGTCACGAATTGCGAACTCCCCTCAATGCAATTCTCGGCTTTACCCAAGTGCTGGGACGCGACTCATCCCTTTCTCACATACAGCAGGAACATATCGGCATCATTAGTCGTTCTGGCGAGCATTTGCTGACGCTGATTAATGACGTGCTGGAAATGTCTAAAATCGAGGCTGGTCGGATCACCTTAAATCCTACTAGCTTTGACCTGTATCATTTGCTCCATTCTCTCGAAGAAATGCTCAAACTCAAAGCTGATTCTAAAGGTTTACAGCTCAGTTGGCACATCAATTCTAACATTCCTCAGTATGTAAAAACTGACGAAAGTAAATTGCGTCAAGTCTTAATTAATCTGCTAGGAAATGCGATAAAGTTTACTATGAAGGGAAGTGTAACGCTTCGGGTTGCAGCAATTAGTGCAAAACAAAAGTCCCCAACAGACAACCAACCACGGACTATTACGTTTGAAGTAGAAGACACGGGGCACGGCATTGCTCCTACTGAGATAGATTCTTTATTTGAGCCTTTTGTACAAACTGACGCGGGTCGGAAATCTCAAGAAGGAACGGGCTTGGGTTTACCCATCAGCCGACAATTCGTACAACTGATGGGAGGAGATATTACCGTCAGCAGTACCTTGAATCGAGGAACACTTTTTAGTTTTGATATCCAAATAAGTTCCCCTGAGATGGCTGAAGTTCAACCTCGACAATCGAGAAGGCGGGTAATTGGTTTAAAACCCAACCAACCCTCATATCGCATCTTGGTGGTTGATGATAAATGGGAAAGCCGTTTGCTATTGGTTCATCTTCTCGAACCGCTTGGCTTGGAGGTGCGCGAAGCCGTAAATGGTCAAGAAGCTATTAGAATCTGGGAAACTTGGAAACCCCACCTAATTTGGATGGATATGCAAATGCCTGTGATAGACGGGTATGAGGCCACCAGACAAATTAAAGCCCAGATTCAAGAGGAGGCTACCCCGATTGTTGCGTTGACCGCTAGCGCTTTTGAGGAAGAGCGAGCCATTGTTTTATCATCAGGCTGTGACGATTTTGTGAGCAAGCCTTTTCAAGAAGAAGTTATTTTTGCCAAAATGGCTGAACATTTAGGGGTACAGTATATCTATGAAGATTTACCCAACTTTACATTATCTCAGATTGAGGGTCAAGACTTGAGTGTAAAAGCAGGGGAAGAAACTGAATTTTTGAGGACGACTTTGGTAGCAATGCCTACGGAGTGGGTGATACAGTTACATCAAGCAGCTATCGATGCTGATGCCGACCTGATTTTAAGTTTAGTCGCCACAATCGCTGAATCCGATACTTCTTCTGCGGAGGTTCTCACCGATTGGATTCATGATTTTCGATTTGATAAAATTACTGCATTAACAGAAAAAATTATCCCATGAATAGCCAGCAATTAGAATCTCATGTTGCCAATCTTTTAGTGGTTGACGATACCCCGGACAACCTGCGTCTTTTATCCACTATGTTGAGGGACAAAGGATATAAAGTTCGGGGCGTAATCAACGGGGAGATGGCATTAAAAGCAGCGCGTTCAACTCCACCCGATTTGATTTTGCTCGACATCACGATGCCCCAGATGAACGGCTATGAAGTTTGCCAACACCTAAAAGCGGATTGCAGAACTTCGGGTATTCCAGTAATTTTCCTGAGCGCCTTAGATCAAGTATTGGATAAAGTCAAAGCCTTTGCTGTGGGAGGAGTAGACTACATCACCAAGCCATTTCATTTAGAAGAAGTTTTAGCTCGAGTCGAAAATCACCTAACTCTCCAGCGTTTGCAAAAAAAACTGCACGAGCAAAATGCGCGATTGCAGGAGTCCGAAGCTAAAGAGCGGGAGAAATCCCAGCAACTAGAGCTGGCTCTACAACAGTTACAAAATGCACAAGCTCAACTCATTCAAAGCGAGAAAATGTCAAGTTTAGGGAATGTCGTAGCAGGGGTAGCTCACGAAATTAACAATCCGATTAGCTTCATTAAAGGGAACCTCTGTCCCATAACGGAGTACACTGAAGATTTGCTGAGGCTGGTGCAACTCTACGCAGAAAATTTTCCCAATCCCACAGACGCTATCCAGGAACAACTGGAGGCAATCGATTTCACTTTTCTCAGGAATGACTTGCCGAAGTTAATTGCTTCTATGAGCATAGGAGCTGACCGAATCGAAGAAATAGTGCAATCGCTGCGGAATTTTTCCCGACTCGATGAAGCTGAGTTGAAAGCGGTGGATATCCATGAAGGGCTTGAAAGTACGCTGATGATTTTGCAGCATCGGCTGAAAGATGAAGCAGACCAAACGATAATTAAAGTGGTAAAAGAGTATGAGGAGCTGCCAAAGATAGAATGTTATGCGGGACAAATGAATCAGGTTTTTATGAACATCCTGACTAATGCGATTGATGCGTTGCAGCCACAAAAAAGTTGGGCAAAAGAGGCAGATGATAAAAGCCCCATCCCTACTATTACTATTTGCACGAAGTTACTCTCGGACTCTCAAGTGGGTATTTATATTACTGATAATGGGCCGGGCATAACCGAAGATATTCAACAACGCATATTTGAACCCTTTTTTACAATGAAAAAAGTGGGCCAAGGAAAGGGTTTGGGGTTATCGATTAGCTATGTTATTGTAGTGGACGACCACGGCGGGCAACTCCGTTGTTTTTCGATACCGGATAAAGGGGCGACATTAGCCATCGAAATTCCGATTCACCACTCTAAAAAATGTTTTAATAAAGAAGATTTGGTCGGGTTATAATCCATACTAAAATCCAAGTAGTCAAAAATGGTGTCAAATCAGGAATCTTGTTTATTTATGAGTCAGTTTATTGGGAATTTTTACACAAATTTCCATTAATGGCAAGTTGATACTCTTAGTCACAGAGTCCGAAACCTTTTCCGGCAACGCTCCTTAAATAAATTCCCAACCCTCGCCAACTTGCTTTTTTTCCGTAGCTTATGCACGCACTCTCAAACCCAAAATAATGATGAATTTCCACCCTAATTTTTTTTCGGCAAAAACCCTAGCAATTGTTTGTGCAATTGCTGCGTTTGTTGTCCTGGCTAGCAAAGTCTTTGCTACAACAATCGATTATGCACCGCCATTTAAAGAAACTAGCTTTTACAGTACGACGATATCTGCTAATAACGATTTAGCTGACATTTATTATCCTAAACCATCCGATCTTAATTCCGGTAATTACTCTTTCCCCATTGTACTTTTATTGCAAGGTGCGCTTGTAGATAAATCATTTTATTCAGATTACGGTAGCCACGTGGCGCGGTACGGCTTTGTGGTAGTCGTTCCGAACCATTTGCGCCCTTCGCCCTTCAATCCCACTTCACCGCCTAATTTGGCGTCGGAAACTTCGCAAATTGCGGCGGTTTTGTCTCAAATGGCGATCGAAAACACAAAGCCCACATCCCCGATCGCGTCTGTTATCGATACGCAGCGCCTTGGTTTATTGGGTCATTCTTTTGGTGGTGCAGTGGGGTTATCGGTGATTGCTAATAAATGCCTCCCAGAATTGTATTTGTGTCAAGAGCCATTTACGCGCCCGAAAGAACTATTAGCGGCTGCATTTTTTGGAGCTAACTTACGCAATCCGATTTTAAATGAATTTGTCGCCATTGCTAATGATGGCATTGCAGTGGCGTTAATTCAAGGATCTATCGATGGTGTCGCCCTGCCCGATCGAGCTCAAAGCACCTTTGACCAAATTCAAACACCACCCAAAGCTTTGATTACTGTTATGGGTGCAAATCACTTCGGCATTACCAATGTTAATAACCCCGCTGGTGCGAACCCCGATCGCAATACTGCTACCTTAGAGCGAGCCGTGGGTATTGAAACGATCGCCCGTTGGAGCGCGCTATTTTTGCGGGCAAATATGCTTAAAGATCGATCGGCATTGGATTATATTTACTCTCAAGGTGACGCCCTCGATCCGAATGTCCGTGTTACCACCGTTGCAGTTCCACAACCATCTTCTAAGTAGCTCCACCTAAAAAAACGTAAGATAGATTAAGGCTAATAGATAGTGTGCCTACATTTTTATTATTTGGCATCACTTATCTGACAGACCGCGATCACTATATTGTTTTAAGCATCTATGTACAGTAATTCTATGTACACCTAAACGTTCAGCTACATCTGTAAGGCTTTGAATCGCTCCAGTTTTTAACCCATAAAGTGCCTAAATTTTTTCTTTATTAGGTAGATTTCCCTGCTCGGCAAAAATATTTTTAACTCGTCTGCTGTTAAATAAATTCTTTCTTAGTAGCTTACTTTCCTAAAGAATTCCTCAAACTTGGTTCTTCATTTTAGGATTTCATTTGGTATAATATTATTAACTAAATTTCCCTTTTCAGTAACGTCAGCCTGCCGCTTAAAGACTAGCAACGTAATATCATCAAACACTTTCTGCTTACCAATATGTTGCCGCACATCTACAATCACCGCATCCTTAACTTCTGCTGCTGACTTGTGCCAATTTTGACTAATCACTTCACACAGTTGCTGAAGTCCATACTGCTTTTTGCGGATGTTATAGGCTTCTGGAATGCCATCAGTATATAGCACCACGCCATCTCCCGGTTCTAGCTCAATCAGGATGTGACTGATGAAGTCTGCGATATCATCATCTAAAGCGATCGGGAAACCTAAATCGATCGTGTCGATGCGCTCAACTTCTCCATTTTTTCGCACCACTAGCGTTTCTTCATGCTGACCGCTGATGCTGATCCGTCCTTCGGAGTAGTTCAAAATCGCCAGTGTCAGACTTTTCTCAGAATTCATGCGCTGTACGTTTTTGTAGAGGGTACGGTTGAGTACATCCAGGAATCGAACTGGATCTAGTCCACGAATCTCTTGCAGGGTGCGAACGGAGGTTTGCGCCATCAGCATCAGAATGCCGCTTTCCAGGCCATGTCCGGTGACATCACCGATCGCCAGTGTGACAACACCCTCGATCTGTAGCACGTCGTAGTAGTCCCCTCCTACTTCATCGGCGGGTTCCATGTATCCGGCGATATCTAGTCCCTCAATTTCCAGTTCATGAGGGTTAGGCAAAATCATTTGCTGGATCTGACGCGCCACATTCACTTCTGCACCTAAACGGAGGTTGTCTACTTTGAGTTTTTCGTTGAGGGTAATGATTTCCTGATTAGCATTAGCGAGTTCTGATGTTCGTTCTTTAACTTTGTCTTCGAGGGTTTCAAATGATTCTTGAATTTGCCTCGCCATGCTGTTGAAGGATCGTGCTAGCAGACCAATTTCGTCTCGCGATCCCATCTTCACACGCATATCTAAGTGACCCGCCGTAAACTGGGCAACCGCTTGGGTGAGGTAAATCAGAGGCTTGGTTAATAGTTGTGCGATCGCCAAAGCGATGATAGTTACAATTGTGGCGATGATTGCTAATAAAAGAAGTGCATCCTGTATTTGTTTTTCTACAGGTGCTAGGGCAACGGCAATGGGTTGTGCGAAAAGAACTGACCAAGGTTGATATTGCAGGCGGGCGATCGCTAAGAGGCTTAACTCATTATTACCCGTAGCTGTCAATCGTGTGATTAGATAAGGCTGTTTAGTGTCTAAAGCCTGCTTGAGGTCGGGCAAATTGATTGCAAGTTCTTCCGTTATATTTTTAGGCAAACGCCCTTCGCGTTGCAGTTTCACTACAACATTGGGTGACAAAGGTACAATTGATTTGAAAAGGAGTTCCGGTGTAGTGCTATGTGCCAAATGGATATAGTTCTCATCTAAAAGAACGGCTAACGATTTCGCACCTGCACGTTCAGTTTTCCGACTCACCAACTGCTGGACAGATGTGGCATTGTATGTCACCCGCAATACACCCAATATATTTCCCTTCGCATCGCGAACAGGACTGCTAAAGAAGAGCGTAACGAGGTTGGGAATTGTCGGCGATTGCCTAATGCTAGAAACAAAAGATAGTTGAGTTTTGAGCGGTTCTTGGAAGTAATCTTGACCGGATTCATCTCGTCCCACATCCAGTGTATTCGTATCGAGTACATTCCGTCCCTTTAAGTTTAGCAAGGCATAGGAGATAATATTAAGCGTATCTTTGCGACTGAGCCTGGTTAAGGTTTCAGTCGCTAACATCTCTTGGGGACTACCATTTCGCCGTTCTGGAGGTATGCCCAGATAGGCAGCCAAACCTGGTAAAATCGCTTCTACGCGCACGGCATTGAGATTCCCATCGATAAACCCATCTATTCTGTAAGCGGTTTCGTTAGCCGCCGCAGATAGCGCTTGTCGTGCGTTGTCGGTCAATGCCTTTTCAGTTGTCTGCTTGTTGACAAATGCTAGCAACAGCAACGGAATCAGAGCAACGACGAGAAACGACACGATTAACTTTGTACGAATGCTGTTGAAAAACAATCGCTTCATGGTTTGAGACTAGGAGGGGGGGTTAAGAAAGAAGAATTGAACAAGGTTTCTAGATTGGGAAGGCGCGTCACATTGCCAGCGCGAATAAAAAAGTCCGTATATTTTTTGGCAGTTTTGTAGATATAATTATGACTGTTTGATTGAAAGAAATTTTGATTGTCTGCAAAGTCAGTAAAGTCTATTCCGTCGAAAGAAATGGTATTGATGGGAATATTCAATGCTTTGCTGACGATCTCCTTTCCTTCGGGAATATTTGCTTCCCAATATGACAAGCCTTGAAGCCAGCCTCGCACAAAGGCGCGAATATCTTCGGGGCGATGGCGTATCACCTCACCCCGAAACGCGATTAAATCCAAAATTAAGCCTGGGGTTTGTTTGCTTGTAAACAGGATATGCGCCCCTAATTTTAATGCTTCAGAAAGATAGGGTTCCCAAGTGTGTCCTGCTTGGATAGCATTGTTTTGTAAGCGATTGGAAACTTCAAAAGTCTCGACTTTAACCAGTCTAACATCATCGCTTGTCAGCTTAGAGGTTTTCAACATCTCAGTAACGAAAACCTCGCTAAAGTCGCCTAGAGTTGCACCAAGCTTTTTTCCTTTCAAGTTAGGGATTGTTTTAATATCCGATTGCGCGACTACCACATCTGCCCCTGTCGATTCATCCACAACCATCACAGCTTGCATATCAGGATATGTGGCACTCAAAATCACAAAATCGCCCAAGGTCAATGCGATCGCATCATACTTCCCTGCACTGAAATCCGCGAAAAGCAATTGTGAGTGCTTTATATAGCTGAGATCCACGTCTACCCCTTGCGCTTTGAAGAATCCTTTCTCTTGAGCAATGATCAGAGGTGTATAGCCAACAAAAGGAACACAAGATACTTTTAGGGCAGGAGGTTTTACTTTTAGAGGTGCCGAAGACTGACAAGCAAACAGCAGCCAGCAGGTAATAAATATACAGATGTAATTGAGTAATTTAGACATACTAGCTAGAGGATTCCTGGTGTAGAAAAGCCGACTCATATTTTCTTGATCCCGATCGACCTAAGTGCATCTTCCGCAATAGCCACTAAACTTGTTCCGGCGGCGATATCTAGAACAAGCTTGCCCGATCGCACTTTTGCCAATTCTACTAACCGAGTTGCAGCCAGTTTGTGAAATTCATTTTCGTAGTCGGGGCGGTTGTTGAAGTCATTGAGAATCTGCCGTTTGTAGGCACTTAGCGAGTCAGTCATGCCACATTACTGGTTTAACTTTCTACATTGTGGCAGTTATGGTCGATCGCGACTCTCGTCCCAGGTGGCATCAGGCGGCAATCTCTACAATGCCCGCAAATGTATGCAAAATCGCTACCGAGTATCAACTCTCCGGCAACAAACACCCGCCCAATTGGGATCGCGAAGCTGTAATCCGCTACAATCTGTGTTTGGTAAAGAATTTTTACAAGTTCACAGCCCATTACAGCCTTTGCGGCTTGTACTACCCAACCTGCCTGAAAATATGGATTTTGCTACTCTTGCTGCCCAGCTAAATGCTGGAACTATCTTGCCAGAGGGAATTGTCATCATCACCCTCTTGGTGGTTCTCGTCGGCGATTTAATCGTAGGCCGCAGTTCCTCGGGTTGGACTCCCTACGTTGCCGTTGCGGGTTTGTTGGCCGCCGTCGCTGCCTTGTGTTTGCAGTGGGATAACACGGATACCATCTCGTTTCTGGGCGGTTTTAACAGCGATGCCTTGAGTTTAGTGTTTCGTGGAATTATCGCTTTGACTACGGCTGTCACTATTTTGATATCCGTCCGCTATGTACTGCAAACGGGTACTGCTTTAGCGGAATTTATCGGCATTTTGCTGACCGCTACTTTGGGGGGAATGTTCCTCAGCGGCGCTGATGAATTGGTGATGATTTTTATTTCGTTGGAAACTCTGAGTATCTCGTCTTATTTGCTGACGGGTTACACAAAACGCGACCCGCGTTCCAATGAAGCTGCTTTGAAATATTTGTTAATTGGGTCGTCTTCTTCGGCAGTGTTTCTCTACGGGCTTTCGCTGCTGTACGGGTTGTCTGGCGGCCAAACTACGCTGAGTGCGATCGCTGCTAACCTTTCTACTGTCAATGAAGGTCAATCTCTCGGTTTGGTGATTGCTTTGGTTTTTACGATCGCCGGAATCGCCTTCAAAATCTCTGCGGTTCCCTTCCACCAATGGACTCCTGACGTTTACGAAGGTTCTCCTACACCCGTTGTTGCCTTTCTTTCTGTGGGTTCCAAAGCAGCCGGTTTTGCCCTAGCAATCCGCTTGTTAACAACTGCTTTCCCCGCACTTATCGAACAGTGGCAGTTCGTGTTTACGGCCTTAGCCATTCTCAGCATGGTGTTGGGAAATGTGGTTGCCCTCGCCCAGACTAGCATGAAGCGGCTTTTGGCTTATTCGTCGATCGCCCAAGCCGGTTTTGTAATGCTGGGTTTGATTGCAGGAACCGAAGCCGGTTACTCCAGCATGATATTTTATATGTTGGTTTACCTGTTTATGAACTTGGGTGCTTTCGCCTGCATCATCCTGTTCTCGCTGCGGACAGGAACCGACCAAATTAGCGAATACTCAGGTTTGTACCAAAAAGACCCGCTGTTAACTTTAGCCTTAAGTATTTGCCTGCTTTCTCTCGGTGGAATTCCGCCCCTGGCTGGATTTTTCGGCAAAATCTATCTGTTCTGGGCTGGCTGGCAAGCAGGACTTTACGGCTTAGTTATTCTGGGATTAATTACCAGCGTAGTTTCGATTTACTACTACATCCGCGTTGTCAAGATGATGGTAGTAAAAGAACCTCAAGAAATGTCAGACGCGGTAAAAAATTATCCCGAAATTCGCTGGAACCTTCAGGGAATGCGGCCTTTGCAAGTCAGTGTTGTACTAACTTTGGTTGCCACAACATTGGCAGGAATTTTGTCAAACCCTTTGTTTAATTTGGCGACTGATACTATCACCAAAACTCCCATGTTGCAGTCGGCATTAAGTCATGTGCAACCTGTTGTGGGTGCGAAAATTGAATCGAATTTGTTGTCTAGCCGGGATTAAATTTTCCGGGTTTTGAAATAGTAGAAAACGCCTGACTCTTTGAAGTTGGGCGTTTCTTTTTTGTTGTGATATACTGTTAATTATGATTTTTGACCGCAGATGTAGGCAGATAAACACAGATAAATGCAGATAAAAGTTAGTACAGAGGCAACAATGTTAGTACAAAGTAAGAAAAAGTTTTATACTCCAGATGAGTACCGGGACTTAGAAGAAACTGCTGAGTTTAGAAATGAATACCGCGATGGAGAAATTGTAAAAATGAGTGGTGGTAGTATTAATCACAGCCGGATTATCCGAAATTTGAGTAGAGTCGTGGGAAATTTGCTTGAGGGGCAGCCCTATGAGCTTTTTCACAACGATTTGCGGTTGTGGATTCCTCGGTACCGACGGGGAACTTACCCGGATGTGATGGTGATTGAAGGGGAGCCAGTTTTTACCGAGGGACGCAGTGATGAGATTCTCAATCCGATGCTCATAGTGGAAGTGCTTTCTAAGTCTACCAAAGATTTCGATCGAGAGGATAAGTTTCGGTTTTATCGATCTATCCCTGAATTCTGTGAATATGTGTTAGTCAATCAATCTGAGTTTTTAGTCGCACAATATATTAAAACCGAATCGAATGAATGGTTGTTTCGGGAATATGAGGGAGAGACAGCAACAGTTTCTTTTGCTTCCTTGGGAGTGCAAATCTCGATGAGCGAGATTTATGCAAAAGTGGTATTTGAAACCTCTGGAACAGAAGTACAATAATCAAATTAATTTGTTGGTTTCTGCAAATCCCCGACTTCTGAATCAAATTCAGTGGCGAGCGAGATTGTAACCAAGAGGTAGGGGATTTGGTTGGTTTATTCCAGAGTTTCACAATTTAAATTAAGAGTAAAATTAGATGAATGTAATTTGGTTACTATTAAAAGCTTCTTGGTTAAATGTTTCCATTGCCATACTCACCGGCTTAATTAGCGGCGGGTGCAGCGCTATGTTAATTGCTCTAATCAACCGCGCCATCAGCGACAATTCCAATCAGAATTTAGTCTGGTATTTTGCCGGATTAGCAGTTTTGGCTCTCCTCGCCGGAGTCATATCGCAATTTTTGTTAATCTACCTTTCTCAAGAAGCTGTTTATAATTTGCGTCTGAGTTTGAGCCGTGGCATTTTGTCTACTCCTTTGCGGAATTTGGAAGAGTTGGGCGCTAACCGCTTGCTGGCCACTCTCACAGATGATGTGGGAACGCTTTCTAATACTATATTTTTAATTCCTTTTCTCTGTGTTGATATCGCCGTTGTTGTCGGCTGCTTAACTTATTTAAGCACAATTTCGGGTACAGTTTTTGTTGTTGTATTTAGTTTTTTGGTGCTGACGATTGGCACGGTGCAGTTGTTGCTCAATAAAATGCGTAAATTCTTCGATTTAGCCAGAGAAGAACAAGATATATTGTTTAAGCATTTTCGCAGTATTACTGAGGGAATTAAGGAACTAAAACTGCATTCCTTGCGCCGCCAAGAGTTTTTTACGGAAGAATTGCAGGGGAGTGCTGATGCTTCCCGCGATTATAACGTGACTGCTTTGAATACTGGTGCAGTTGCGATGGGAGTTGGGCAGTTGCTGTTTTTTATGCTGATGGGTTTGTTGTTATTTGTTTTACCCAAATTTGTGCCGGTTTCTACTCCGGTTTTGTCAGCTTACATTCTGACAAGTACCTATTTGATGTCTCCGTTTAACAATATTTTGCAAAGGTTGCCGGCGCTTTTTCGTGCTAATACTTCGGTGGAAAAGATAGAGAGAATGGGATTGGCCTTGGCAAGTCAAGCTGAGATAAATTCAACAGTTAAACTGCCTGACACGGCTCAGTGGGATACGCTGGAGTTAAATCGAGTAATTCACAGCTATCCCGGAGAAAAAGAAGACAGCAATTTTATTTTGGGCGAGCTTAATTTGAAGTTTCATCCGGGTCAATTGGTGTTTATAATTGGCGGTAACGGCAGCGGTAAGTCTACTTTAGCTAAGTTAATCACTGGTTTGTACATTCCTGAATCGGGAAAAATTCTCTTAGATGGCCAGCCAATTACTGAGGAAAATCGAGAGTGGTACAGGCAGCATTTTTCTGCGATTTATTCGGATTTCTATCTGTTTGAAAGGCTTTTGGGTCTGACTAATCACGATTTGGACAAGCAGGCTGCTGAATATTTGCGAGAGTTTCATTTGGAAAATAAAGTTCAGGTGAAAGATGGAGTTTTGTCAACTACGGCTTTGTCTCAGGGACAGCGAAAGCGGCTGGCTTTGCTGACGGCGTATTTGGAAGATAGACCGATTTATTTGTTTGATGAATGGGCTTCGGATCAAGACCCGTTTTTCCGGGATATTTTTTACAAGCAGTTGCTACCGGAGTTGAAGCGGCGGGGGAAAACGGTTTTTGTGATTAGTCACGACGATCGCTATTTTGATATTGCCGATCGCGCAATTAAACTAGATTACGGTAAAGTAGAGTATGACCGATAAAATGGATAACTACCGAATTGTCGAAACTTTGACCGAAAGCCAGGTTTCCGACTTGATGGATTTGTACAAAAACGAGTTCTGGAGCGACAAGCGGACGCGGGAAGATGTTGTGAAAATGCTGGCGGCAACTGATGTTATCATTGGTTTTGTCGATGAGAGCGATCGGCTAATTGCTTTTACTCGCGTTATCACCGATTTCGTATACAGAGCGATGATTTTTGATGTCATTATCAAGCTGACGCACAGAAAGATGGGACTGGGTGCGAAGTTGATGGATGCAGTTTTAAATCATCCAGAATTGCAAGCTGTCGAGAACTTTGCTCTTAACTGTTTGCCGAACATGATGCCGTTTTACGAGCGTTGGGGTTTCACAGATGATGTGGGCGAGATGAAGTTTATGCGGCGAACAACAGGCTGAACTCAGCTTGTTGAAAGCCCCAATCTTTCTCGAATTACGTCTTCTTTGAAACCTACTAAAACAGCCATTCCATCTTTAACGAAAAGAGGACGTTTAAGCAGCATCGCATCCTTAGCAAAAGCCTCCACCCACTGTTCGCTAGTCCAATTTTTCTTGTCGTCGCCCAAAGCGCGGTAAGATTGACCGGAAGTATTTCGCATGGGTTCAAAACCCAAAGCAGCTACCCAGCTTTGAATTGTTTCGCGATTCGGCGGCTGTTCTTTGGTGTTAATGAACTCGTAATTAACATCGCTATCTTTGAGCCACTGGAAAGCTTTTTTGCAGGTTCCGCAGTTCGGGATTCCGTAAACTTGAATTGACATAATAATGACTGTTGACTGTTGACTGCTGACTGTTGACTGCTGACTGTTGGCTAATAACAACTGACAACTAACAACTGACTAATGACTACTGACTAATCTAGCTTGTTGAACCCATTTTTGCACGCGATCGACTGAAGGAGTCAAGTCATTGCGCTGCATTGTCGCTACGTGCAGCCTTAAAACTTGTTGGTGCAATCTCTCCACGGGCATTTGAGCCAATTGAGCCGGAGAAGCAACGCCGGCGTGAAGTAACAGCCCGCAATACTGACACCCTACACTTGGAATTCGAGCCAAATTTGCCATCGCTACCCATTTATTAACATATTGAATGTTAATCTGTAATTGATGCGCTAGCAACATTTTCGCCGCCGGTGTTTTCGTCATGCGAATTAGTTGTCCGGTTGTGGTGATGCTGCACTCTTCCAGTTGAGATTGGTTTTCCTTGCTCAATCCCGGTAAGTGTGCGATCGGCCAATCGCGTACTTGCGCTGAAGTTTGAGGAGCTTTGTGTGAAATTTTCATGTTTTTTCAGTGAACTTTACTTATACTTTAAAGTCTCATATATCAAACAGTCAATAGAGGATCTCGCTCACGTCACCCAATCAACAAAAACCAGACCCAGGAATTTGACTAATTGCGGGTGTTGTGATATTTCTGCTAATTTCCTGCAAAGTAGCACTTTCAGCCGGTTTTCCTGCCTGTGGATTAGGCTTACTGCTTAACCAAATCATCCGGGCGATGACGACAAAGACTATAAAAAAGACAGCCTATAAATGCTAGCAAAAAAGAAGTTACCGATGACAATTTTCGCAAAAATGGCTGCCAAGTTGGCAGTCATAATTTTAGTGCTTTAATGCTGAGAATGCAAAAACTTGTGGCTGACTGCAAACCCAACTCAAAATTATAGGTTTTTACCCATGACAATTACAGAAGGTGATGATTTGTTAACTAATATTCTACACCAACGGCGCCAAAAACTTGCCCGTTTAATTAATTTTCCGGTAATTTTATGGTCGGGGCGCAGCATTCCTCGCAATTATCCGGCACTTACTTATCCCTTTCGTGCCAGTAGTCACTTTCTATATTTTGCTGGTTTGCCCTTAGAAAATGCTGCGATTCGCTTAGAATCGGGGAAATTAGAATTGTTCTTAGATGAGGCACCTGCTAGCAGCACGCTTTGGCACGGAGAAATGCCGAAAAGAGCAGAAATTGCCGAACTAATTGGGGCTGATGCTGCTTTCCCAATGGCCGAATTGAAAGGGCGAACGACAAATGCAGCAACGATCGCCCTTCAGGATTCTTGGACTCAGTTGCAACAGTCTCAAATTCTCGATCGCCCTCTGGCACCGCCCAACTCGCCAACAGGTATCGACTTAGAATTAACTCAGGCAATCATATCTCTGCGCCTGAGCCACGATGCAGCCAGTTTGGCCGAATTGCGTCAAGCTGCGGCTGTCACCGTAGAAGCTCACAAAGCGGGAATGGCGGCAACTGGAAATGCTCAAATTGAAGCAGGGGTGCGCGCTGCAATGGAAAGTGTCATCATCTCGGAAAAAATGACCTATGCGTATCCTAGTATCGTTACTGTGCATGGAGAAGTGCTGCACAGCGAACATTATCACAATGCCCTACAAACAGGAGATTTGTTGTTAGCAGATGTTGGTGCGGAAACATCAACGGGATGGGCGGCTGATGTGACTCGAACTTGGCCTGTTTCTGGCAAGTTTTCTCCGACTCAAAGAGCTATTTATGATGTAGTTTTGGCAGCGCATGATGCTTGTATTGATAAAGTTAGTCCCGGGGTGGAATATCAAGACATTCATCTATTAGCTGCTCGAATTATGGCGGAAGGATTAATTGATTTGGGTATCTTGCGGGGCAATGTTGAAGACTTGGTGGAAATGGATGCTCACGCGCTATTTTTTGTACACGGTATCGGACATTTAATCGGTTTGGATGTTCACGATATGGAAGATTTAGGGGATTTGGCTGGCTATGAAGAAGGAAGAACCAGAAGCAGTCGCTTTGGGTTGGGATTTTTACGGCTGAATCGAGTTTTGCGATCGGGAATGCTGGTATCGATCGAACCGGGATTTTATCAAGTTCCGGCAATTTTAAATAACTCTGAAAACCGCGCCAAATATAAAGACTTTGTTAAGTGGGAAAAGTTGGAAAAATTCGCAGATGTGCGAGGGATACGCATAGAAGATGATATACTTGTAATCAATGAGGGTAGAGAAGTATTGACAGGGAAATTGCCCACTAAAGCTCCGGAGATTGAGGAGTTAGTTGCGGTAAATACGTAAGTAGAGCCGAGTTCGATCGCACATACGCAGTTCCATCAGGGGTGAAAAAAAATAAATAAAGATGAATAAAGGTTGGCAAAGAAGTCTTTTGATATTAGTTAAAAAAGTGATCTCGCAGGTCAGAAAATTATTAGGACTGAGGCCTCCACGCATTCGCAAACCTGTATCTTCGCCGCCGCCGATGCAAGCTGCACCTTTGCCCAGCAACGAAGAAGAGAGGCTAGAAGCACTTCACGGCTACAACATTCTCGATACAGAGGCCGAAGCAGCTTTTGATGACCTAACAGCTTTAGCATCTTATATTTGTGGCACTCCTATTGCTTTAGTCAGCTTAATAGATTCTAACCGACAGTGGTTTAAATCCAAAGTTGGTCTGGAAGCGCCAGAAACTCCGAGAGAGTTAGCTTTTTGCGCCCACGCTATTTTAAATCCCAACGAATTGCTAGTTGTACCCAATGCTCTAGATGACGATCGCTTTGCCGCCAATCCGCTAGTAACTTCCAATCCAAATATTCGGTTTTATGCTGGAGCCCCGCTAGTAACTCCTGACGGTTATCCGATCGGCACTTTGTGCGCGATAGATACAATTCCGCGAAATCTCACCCCGGAACAGTTAGAAGCGCTGCGGACTTTAGGACGGCAAATTATTCACCAGATGGAGTTGCGAATAAATCTGACTAAATTAAAGCGCGCACAGATCAAGAACAAACAAGTAGAAGAAAAACTCCGTTCTACAGACGAGCAAATTGTCAATTTTTTAGAAGGAATGAGCGATGCTTTTTTTGCTTTCGACACCCATTGGCGATTTACTTACGTCAATTACAAAGGCTCGCAATTTTTGAAGCGATCGCAGGAAGAACTTTATGGTAAAAATTTTTGGGAAGAGTTTCCCGAATTCATGAATTCAGATTTTTATAAAGAGTATCATGAAGCTGTAGCCAAACAAATTGGAGTTGCTTTTGAAAAATATTATCGTCCCTTAAAAGTGTGGTTGGAAGTCCGGGTTTTTCCTTCTCACGACGGCATTTCTGTGTTTTTTCATGATATAACTAAGCGCAGGCAGATGGAATCTGCACTCAGGAAAGAACAGAAAAAAACTGAAAGTTTACTGCTAAATATTTTGCCAGAACCGATCGCCCACAGGTTGAAGTACCAACCGGGGGTGATTGCTGACAAGTTTGAAAAAGCAACAATTCTTTTTGCTGACTTGGTGAATTTTACCCAAATTTCTACTACAATGTCCGCCACTAATTTAGTGTACTTGCTGAATGAAATTTTCTCAGCTTTTGACCAACTGAGTGAGAAGCACGGCTTAGAAAAAATCAAGACGATCGGGGACGCTTACATGGTAGCAGCCGGTATTCCCATTGAACGTCCAGACCACGCAGAGGCGATCGCCGAAATGGCGCTGGATATGCTAGTAGCAATTGAGAAATTAAATGTGAAGCTAGACGCGAAATTTGACCTCCGCATCGGGATTAATAGCGGCCCGGTGGTAGCGGGGGTAATCGGGACTAAAAAATTTATTTATGATTTGTGGGGAAATGCGGTAAATACAGCCAGCCGTATGGAATCTCACGGCATAACAGGTTGTATTCAAGTCAGCCACTATACTTATAAGTTGCTGCCGGATAAATATGAATTTGAAGATCGCGGCGAGATAGAGATTAAAGGTCAAGGGAAAATGCAGGCTTATTTGCTGACGGGCCGAAAAACAGTAAGCGATCTCAAAATTGCAGAGTAAATAAAACAAAGACTTGAAAGTACCTGATTGTTGAGGGAAACTCCGGAGGCTGCGATTAATCGCCAATAAGGCGCGATCGCCCAGTGGCAAAACCGCCGCCGCAGATCAACCAAATAAGATTATGCTATAGACAGAGATATCGGAGCAATCCTAGGCGCGGTACTCGACGTTATAAAAATACTAAGTTGAAGTCGTCGGAGCCTTTAATAATGGTTCAATTTCATATTCAAACAGATAGCGATATTCCAGCATCCACTCAACTATTCAATCAAATCAGGTTTGCGATCGCCTCGCGACAATTTCCGCCCGGACACCGCTTGCCCAGCACTAGACAGCTAGCCATGCAGACGGGTTTGCACCGCAACACCATCAGCAAAGTATACCGCCAGCTCGAAAATACCGGACTCGTAGAAGCCCAAGCAGGATCGGGTATTTATGTCCGCGCTCAAGGCAACGAACACGGCAACAAACTCAAATCTCCGATCCTCGAAGAATATCCTCTTGCCAACAAAATAGTGCAAGGAAGTATCGATCAACTGCTGGGACAGGGCTGTACGCTCAACCAAGCGAGGGAATTATTTTTGGCCGAAATTGACTGGCGGCTCAGGTGCAGCGCCCGCGTGGTCGTCACAGCCCCCACAGAAGACATCGGCGTGGGTGAACTGATGGCGAAAGAACTCGAACAAGCTCTTCGCATTCCCATACAGTTAGTGCCGATGGAACAGCTAGGTAATTTTTTGGATCAAATCTCTTCGGGAACTGTGATCACGAGTCGATATTTTATCGGAGAAGCAGAATCGATTTCGGCACCGCGTTCGGTGCGAGTTATTCCCGTAGACATCTATGACTACAGCCAGGAAATCCAGCTAGTCGGGGGTTTGCCGAAAGACAGTTATTTGGGTCTCGTTAGCCTGAGTCCGGGAATGCTGCGATCGACCGAAGTCATCATCCACAGCATCCGGGGAGAGGATTTGCTGGTGATGACGGCCTTGGTGTCAGACGAGTACAAGATTAACTCGATCGTGCGATCGGCCAGAACAATTTTTTGCGACCAACCGAGTTTTGCTACAGTTAAAGCTGCCATCAATGCGGCTAGAGAAGATATTATTCGTCCCCCGCAACTGATATGCTCCGAAAATTACATCGGCTCTAAGTCGATTAATTTGCTCAAGCGCGAGTTGGGCTTGGGATGACGAAGGAAGAAGGAAGAAGGAAGAAGGAAGAAGGAAGAGGGAAGAAGGAAGAACAACAATTCAACTTTTTTAAGTTACCAATCCCAATGCCCGAATCCCAATGGCCAATGCCCAATGCCCAATGCCCAATTACCGATTACCAATTACCAATTACCAATTATCCATGACAATTGAAATCCAACCTTCAATTAATGTTAAAACCGCGATCGAAAGCCGCCGGGCCGCGCGCAGCTTCCAACCCGATCCGATTCCCCCAGCAATATTGGCAGAGATTTTGCGATTGGGAGTGCGATCGCCCTCTGGTTACAATTTACAGCCTTGGCGGTTTATCGTACTTCAAGATCCAGCCAGCAAAGAAAAATTAAAAGCTTGCGCTTTCGATCAGCGCCAAGTGGTAGAAGCCCCAGTAGTATTAATCTGTTGTGGCGATCGGCGCGCCGGTGAACCCGAAAACACCGAAGCTGTCATCGAATTGGGCAAAGCGGCAGGCGCAATGAATGACAATTTAGCCGGTTATATGCGACAAGCAATCCCGCAATTGTTCGAGAACCGTCCCTGCTTCGAGTCCCTCGAAACTTGGACAAACAGGCATACAATGCTCGCAGTAGCTCACTTAATGATTGCAGCTAAAAGCTTTGGGGTAGATAGTTGTCCGATGGAAGGTTTTGTCAGCGCTAAGGTGAAAGAAGCCTTTCAAATTCCCGAAGAAGTAGATGTTTGCTGTTTGCTGCCGCTTGGTTATGCTGCAGCACCTTTCAAACAATATGGCGGGCGTTTTGACGTGACTCAAGTTTATTACAGCGAAAGTTATGGACAGGCTTTGCAAGCTGAGATTTGAGAGTTAAGATTTTGTTGCAAGTTGAATTTTCAGAGTTAAGATTTGGAATGAATCGGTGCCAAAGTTCAAACAACTCAAAAATCCCGACAGTTCTGCAATCAAAAATCTAAAATTCAAAATCTAAAATCGAAAGTGGTGAGCTCAGACAGAGGAGAAAATATGACAGCAGCAACGATCCAAAGCAACGCCCAAATTCTAGAAGTAAAATTGCAGCAACACTTGCAAGCAGCCGGATTTAAAAACTTACCGCTTTATATTAGTTGCGATTTTCGAGATGAATCTTTAACGGTTGTGGGAGAACACCCGCGCAGTTTAGTTCTCAAAGCCAAACCGACTTTTGCGGTGCTAGAAGCAGCAATTCTCGAAATAGAACCAGAATCTATTCAACAGATTGGGCTTTGCCTAAAAATTACCGGGCAAAAACAGCCTTATGCTTTCCATTCTTTTACTATGCACCAGCCTGTTTTGTCAAGGCCCAAAACAGTGCTGTTGTTCAAAAAAACCGAGAATCTCCCTGCTGAAGAAACGGGGATAGTCTTAACCGAAAATATGGTACAGACGGCGGATGTAGAGGAGGAGATACCGTTAGAAACCGATGATAAAGATGCGTGGGATGAAGAATATTTTCCCAATTTGTCTGAGAGTTCCAGCAATTCCGATCCGATCGCCTTTAGGGTAGCTGCAATCCCGGCAGATATTGGAGACAATCCCTTCAATCCGCTGGATATGGAAGTGGTAACAGTTGCCCAAAAACCCAAGCATTCACCGTTGGCGATGCTGGCTGCTGCAGGAATGGTCAGCATGGCGGCGCTAGTTTTGGCCGGCGGTTATTATATGCTGAGCCGGCCCTGCGTCATCGGAGGATGTCCTGCTTTAGCTAATGCCAAGCAGTTGAGCGAGAATTCGACGAAGACGCTGAAAACGTCAAAAGTTGCCAACAGCCCCCAAGAAGCGCAGCGACAGTTAAAACAGGCGATCGCCCTTTTGGAACCGATTCCCTCATGGTCAATTCATCGCGGTGAAGCTCAAAGCGCCCTGGAAAGCTACCGTTCGCAAAATCTGAATTTAAACTCTGCGATCGATGGAGCGCGCCTCGCACAGTCAGCAGCCCAGAAAACCCAAAATCCGCCTTATTCTGCCGAGAACGGGCAGGAAGCGCAAGCTCTGTGGCAAAGTGCGATCGCCGAACTCGGAGAAATCCCCAAAGACAGCCCAGTTTATCCGTTTGCTCAGAGAAAGACAAAAGAATACCGGAAGAATGTAGCAACAGGAAATCGGCAGTTAAGCACAGAGAAAAAAGCCGAAAAAACGCTGCTCGCGGCCAAAAGTACAGCCCAAATAGCAGAAGCTCGCGAAGCCGTAGCTCAGACAGCCGAGACTTGGGCTCAAGTACAATCAGGTTGGGAAGAATCCCTCGTAATCCTATCAGAAATTCCCACGGGCACGACATCTTACCAACAAGCTAAACTGCTAGTTCCCAAATACGAAACCAAACTTTCAGAAGCTCGCGAGCGCAAAAATGTCGAAGGAATTTCGGAAAATGCGTATACTCAAGCTGTGACTTTAGCAGCGGAAGCTCAAATTTTTGAGGGCAAAAATGCCTGGTTTAAAGCATCAGAATCCTGGCGAAGAGCTTTGAGTTACGCGGAGCAAGTGCCGGCGGCAACTGCCTATTCTCAGAAAGCCCAACCGCTGATCGCTTCCTACAAAACTTCATTGCAGCAAGCAGAAGTAAAGTTGCAGGAAGAAAGGAACCTGCAAAAAGCCCGCACTGATTTAGATAGAACTTGTAAAGGCAACCCCAAGATTTGCGACTATACTGTTAGCAAAGGTTTGATTGCCGTGCAGATGACTCCAGGTTACGTGCAGAAACTGCAACAAACCTTCATCCAAGCAAACAACAACAATGCTGTGAAGACTCGCCAAGCTGTAGAAAACCACGTTCAAACATTGCAAAAAGCTTTGGAGGCGATCGCCGAAAACGCCAAAATCCCGATGCAGGTGTACGATGGCGAAGGCAAGCGGATTGGGAGTCACGAACCGAAGTAGTTGTAGTTGTAGGGTGCGTGAGGGCGAAAAATCTGTCAGAGCGATCGCAATATTTACACTCACGCATCGCCAGCAATTTCACCTGCTGTCAATCCAGCTTGAAAAACTTGTTCCGTCGTCAAATTCAACTCTGGAAAAGCTGGCGACTCAATCCTATCATTTCCCCGAAACAAACTCACCTCATACTCGCCGTCAACCAACTGATAAACCGATATCGTTGGTTGTTTGGGATTGCCAATAAACCTGCGGCCACCCAACCCGAGATAATCCACAATCCAGTATTCAGGAATCCCGATTAGTTCATATTCGCCCACTTTCCTGATGTAGTCATTTTGCCAATTCGTGCTAACGACTTCAACAACGAGCGGAATTGATGCGCCTTGAGTCACAGTTGAGAACTTTTGCCACAGAGGTTCTGATGCTAAATTTGGGCGGTTTAATATCAAAATATCTGGAGAATAAGCAGAGAGGTTTTCGCTCTTTTTAACTAAGGCTTGTTTGGGGAAAATGTACGGAAGTTTTCGCCTTCTGGACTCAGCGTTTAACTCTGAACCTAAAAAACTGATAACTTCTTCATGCTCTCCTAATGGCTGTGACATTTCAACAATCTCTCCATTGTGAAGTTCATAACGTGCGTTTTCGGGCTTCCATTCCGCAAATTCTTCAAAAGTTAGCGGTTTAGTTGCTATTTGAATCATGGCTATTCTCCTTAGTGATGACTGGGGCGGACTAGAAGCCCACCCCACAAGAAAACTCACTCTTTGTGGAACAGGCATCTTGCCTGTTGGGCCCACCTCACAAGAAAGCTTAAGTCTTGTGGAACAGGCATCTTGCCTGTTCTTAAAAATACTGCGGGTTTAATAGATAAGGTGTCTAGCATCTAAATTGTATTTTTCGGGCGGGCAAGATGCCCAACCCCTACTCCCCACAAGAAAATTTAAGTCTTGTGGAATAGGCATCTTGCCTGTTCTTAAAAATAGTGCCAAATGCAAGTTCCTACCTACATTATATTACCAATTATCAATGCCCAATGCCCAATTCCCAATGCCCAATCACCAATGCCCCATTACCATTTAATCAATTGTGCATCTTGATTGAAAAACTTCCGGGACAATCCCTCAGTCAACAGCAGAGTTGCGATTACAGTGGCCAGCGCTAACACAAACATAATCAAAATCTGGTAAGATGCTGCATCGAGAGGACTGACACCGCTCAGCATTTGACCTGTCATCATTCCAGGTAAACTCACGATTCCTACCACCGTCATTGTATTTAAGAGCGGGATTAATCCAGCTTTGATGGCATCTTTGCGGTACTGCTTTACTGCTTGCTGCGGCGTCGAACCTAAACTTAAATGGGTTTCTATTTCTAACTGGCTGCTATTAACTGTACTCACAAGTCTTTCGCCCGCGATCGCCCCGGAGTTCATGGCATTGCCCAAAATCATACCCGCTAAAGGAATCAGGTATTGCGGTTCGTACCAAGGGTCAGGTTGCAAAATTAGCAAGTTTGTATAGGCGAGAGTCAAGGCCGTACTGATAAAAATTGAACCCCAAACTAAGGGCAGTAAGTTCTTGATTTTTTTGCTGATGCGGTTACTGGCAACCATGCTAGCGGTTGTCAGCATGATTGCTAAAACTGCTAAAACCAGCCAAGGATTTTTCCCCTCCGGGTCAAATACGACTGCGAGCACGTACCCGACTAAGATTAGCTGGATCAGGGTGCGCCCTGCGGCGATCGCGATCGCCCCCTCCAATCCCAATTTCTGCCACGCCGAAAGCCCGATCGCGATCGCCACCATCCCCAAAGCCCAACCCAAATCAGTAAAATCTAGCAGAATTAACATCTGCCCACCCTTTCGATAACGTGATTGTTTGCCTGTCCAAATTTGACACTCCCCAGCCTAAAGGCGTGGGGATTCTTTAATCGACGAGCTAACTTGCTGAGGCAAGATTTCTCCAGCAACAGTAGAGGTCAATTCTCCTAAAGCGTTGCTTGGTTCAATACCAAAGGTTCCGGTATGCCCTACCGTACCCAATCCTCGACTAAGGATGATTTTAGCTGCGTTTTCATCTCTACCCAAACTGCATCCGCATTTACAAACGTGCGTTCTAGTAGATAGAGTTTTCTTTACGATTACACCGCAACTAGAGCATTCTTGGCTGGTGTACTGGGGATTCACGGCAACCGTAACTTTCTCAAATACTTTTCCAAAGTATTCGAGCCAGACACGGAATTGATACCAAGATGCGTCGTTAATAGACTTAGCTAAGCAATGATTCTTCACCATATTTTTTATTCTCAAATCTTCGTAGGCGACTACATCGTTGGATGAGATTACGCACCGTGCTAATTTTACAGCATGGTCTTTGCGCTGCCTGCTTATTTTGAGATGGCGCTTGCCTAGAATCTGCCTAGCTTGGCCTCGGTTTTTTGAACCTCTTACTCTCCTAGAGACACGACGTGCTGAACGCTTGAGAACTTTTTCACCTTTTCGTAGGAATCTAGGATTTTCAATCGTAGTTCCGTTTGAATCGGTGTAATATTCCTTTAATCCAACGTCTAAGCCGATGGTATTCCCAGAGGGTTCTGTGTTTTCTTTTCGATCGACATCAATACAAAACTGAATGTACACGCCATCTGCACGTTTTACCAATCTCACTCGTTTTATTTGGCTAATTTGGTAGAAATGCAAATCCCGTGTTCCTTTCAGTTTTAACCGCCCGATTCCTTTTTTGTCGGTAAAGTTGATTGATTTCCGATCTTCGGCAAGTTTCCAGCCGGTTGACTTGTATTCAACAGAGCGAGAATTTTTCTGAAACTTTGGATATCCTTTTTTGCCAAGGATACCCTTCTTGCAGTTATCATAGAATCGGGAGATAGCAGACCAAGCTCGTTCGGCACTGGCTTGTCGGGCCATTGAGTTAAGTTCGTCGGCAAACGGAAAGTCGTGAGCTAGTACCGCGCAGTATTTATTCAAGTCGTATTTGTTCACTTTTTTGTTGTCTATCCAATAGCGCAAACAGCTATTTCTGACAAATTGGGCTGTACGAATTGCTTCATCTATCGCTGTAAACTGACTTGATTTTCCGTAGGTTTTGAACTCAAAAACTAGCATTGCTTTGCCTCCTCTGTTATACTAAGCCATTGAGCATAAGATATCTATTTGGCAACAAAGGTTTACAATTAAAGCCGTCCTATCAGGACGGGGTTTTAAACCCAGTTTTCTGATAATGCTTGAAATTTGTGGTGTGAAGAGTGAATAATGTTCCCCCCCTCGACTTAACCCGCCAATACGCGCAGATTGGCGACGAAATAACCGCTGCGGTGCAAAAAGTGCTTGCCTCTGGCGGCTACGTAGGCGGCCCAGTCGTGAAGAGTTTTGAACGAGAGTTCGCCGACTACATCGGCGTTTCCGAGTGCGTTGGCTGCAACTCCGGCACCGATGCCCTGATTTTGGCTTTGCGAGCTCTCAAAATTGGCCCTGGCGATGAAGTGATTACCACTCCTTTTACCTTTTTTGCTTCGGCTGAGACAATTAGCGCCGTCGGTGCGACTCCAGTATTTGTCGATATTGACAGCGAGACTTTTAATCTGGATGTCGAACTCCTCGAAGCGGCAATTACCGACAAAACCAAGGCAATTATGCCCGTCCACATCTTCGGCCAACCGGTAGACATGACTCGGCTGATGGAAATTGCGACTCGGCACAATTTAGCCGTAATTGAAGATTGCGCCCAATCTGTCGGGGCCGAGTGGCAGTCTCGAAAAGTCGGCAGCATTGGTCATGTCGGCTGCTTCAGTTTTTATCCGACCAAAAACTTAGGCGCTTGCGGTGACGGTGGCGCGGTGACGACAAATGATCCAGCCCTCGCAGCTTCGATGCGAATGCTCAAAGAACACGGACAGTCTTCTAGGTATTTCTACGAAGAAATCGGATACAACAGCCGTTTAGATGCCCTGCAAGCGGTGATTCTCAGCATTAAATTGCGGTATCTCGACAGTTGGAACGCGCAGCGGCAGGAGAAAGCGGCACTTTACAGCGAATTTCTCTCCCGCGTGCCCGGAGTTGCCGTCCCCAAAGAGTTGCCGGAAGCAAAAGGAGTTTGGAATCAATACACGATCCGGCTGACAAGTCCAGAAGACGCGCAAAATCCCTCTGGCGATTTCCGGGACTCGGTGCGGGATCAGTTACAGGAAGCTGGCATCGGTTCGATGGTTTACTATCCGTTACCTTTGCACCTGCAACCTGTTTACAAATCTTTGGGCTATCAAGCAGGTCAATTGCCAAAGGCTGAGCAAGTTTGCTGCCAAGTCTTGTCTTTGCCGATGTTCCCGGAACTGTCGAGGGATCAACAAGAGCGGACGATTTATGGTCTGAAAGATTGCTTGGCTCATGCCGATCGCATCCGGTAGCTTTGGCGCGATGGCATCAGCGAGGGAAATGCAGGAGGAGAAAAGAATTGCAGGGTTGCAGTGCTGTGAGAATGTGCAGCGGTCAGGGAGAGCTGTTAAGTATTTTGACTGATCACTTGTACTTTTATGTACTATATTTAATGAAAAGAAACAAATTTAGGCTAGCAATCCGCCTCGAACGGGTGCATTTTCCGCTCGCCTAAACCTTGCAATGCGATCGGTCAATGATGAAGAAGGAAGAAGGAAGAGGGAAGAGGGAAGAACGAAGAAGGAAGAACGAAGAACGAAGAATAAATAATATTTGAACTTTCGACTTCCAATCCCCGATGCCCGATCCCTGATGCCTAATGCCCGATGCCCGATGCCCGATGGCCGATGCCCAATTCTCAATTTAACCTGTAATTTTCAGAAGATAAGAGGAAAATAAACGAGTGCCTCAGTATCAATTCACTCAGGCTAGACGCTACGATCCACAAGCGATCGCTCAGTATTACCGCAACCGTCCTTGGAAAGCAATTTGGCGCGCAATTACCGTTATTTGGTCTTTTGCAGGCTTCGTTCTGGGGATGCTGTGGGATAGTTGGCAGCACGAAGTCGCAGCACACCAGCCGGAACGGGCTACCCACCTGCGACAAATACTCACTCGCTTGGGCCCCACTTTCATTAAAGTCGGCCAAGCCCTTTCTACTAGACCGGATTTGATCCGCAAAGACTTTCTCGAAGAATTGATCAAACTTCAGGATCAATTGCCGCCGTTTGACTCGGTGCGCGCTTTCGAGATTATTGAAGCGGAACTCGATCGCAAAATTAGCGAAACCTATAGCGAAATCTCCCCCGAACCTGTCGCAGCGGCAAGTCTTGGTCAAGTCTACCGAGCTCGCCTCTTCACCGGGGAAGCAGTAGCAGTCAAGGTTCAGCGACCGAATTTGCTGCCCGTCTTGAGCCTTGACCTTTACTTAATGCGCTGGGCGGCTGGATGGTTGGGCCCGTTGCTGCCGCTGAATCTCGGTCACGACCTTTGTTTAATAGTCGATGAATTCGGTATCAAATTGTTCGAGGAAATTGATTATATCAATGAAGGACGGAACGCCGAGAAATTTGCTACAAATTTTGCCGACGACCCGACAGTAAAAGTTCCGAGTATTTACTGGCGTTATACTTCAAATTGCGTTCTGACTCTCGAATGGATTGATGGCATCAAGCTGACAGATATAGAACGTGTTAAAGCCGCAGGTTTGGATACCGATAGTTTAATTGAAGTCGGAGTCCGCAGCGGTTTGCGGCAGTTGCTGGAACACGGATTTTTTCACGCTGACCCCCATCCGGGAAATCTGTTTGCCTTAGCGGACGGCCGCATGGCTTACATTGATTTTGGGATGATGGATCAGATGGAAGAAACAACTAAAGAAACTTTGGTTGATTCTGTGGTTCATTTGATCAACAAAGATTACTTAGAGTTAGCCAAGGATTTTGTCAAACTGGGCTTTTTGACGCCAGATACAGATATTATGCCGATCGTCCCGGCGCTGGAATCTGTACTGGGTGATATCGTCGGCGAAAAGGTGTCAGATTTTAACTTCAAGACGGTTACAGACCAGTTTTCGGAGTTGATGTACGATTATCCTTTCCGAGTGCCGGCGAAATTTGCCTTAATTATTCGCTCTCTGGTGACAGAAGAAGGTTTGGCCCTGACGCTGAATCCGAATTTCAAGATAGTCGAGGTGGGGTATCCTTATGTAGCGCGGCGTTTGTTGAACGGAGAATCTCCGGCTCTGCGGCGGCGTCTGATTGAGGTATTATTCAAAGATGGCAAATTCCAGTGGAACAGGTTGGAGGACATGATCGCGATCGCCCGATCGGATCGCAGTTTCGACTTGCTCCCCACAGCACAACTAGGCTTGCAATTTTTGCTGTCAGAGGAAGGGTCGTTTTTGAGACGCCAGCTAATGTTAGCTTTGATTGAGGACGATCGAATCCACACCGAAGAAGTTCGCAGCCTGTGGAACTTAGTCAAGGAAGATTTGCAGCCCGGTCGCCTGTTCAACGTTGCTCTAGGCGCTTTGACGGACTTTTCCACAGCAGGAGCAGCCGCGCTAACTCGATTTTAATTAGAAGGAAGAAGGAAGAAGGAAGAAGGAAGAAGGAAGAAGGAAGAAAAATAATTCTACTCTTGCCCATTCCCCATTCCCCATTCCCCATTCCCCATTCCCCATTCCCCATTCCCCATTCCCCATTCCCCATTCCCAACTTCCAATTACCCAAATTAAGGAATTATTCGTGTATTATTTTCCAGAACCTCCCTATTTTTTAATGTCGGCTGGATTACTAGCAGGTATGGCCTCCGGCGTAGCATTTGAAGCAACTCTCAAACAATCCGTACAACAGTGGTCTAAAAATCGTTCTACTCGCACTTTGGCTAACCTGCCAAGGCTGCAATTGGTCATACCTTTTCTGGGAATGGCGGCCGGAATTTGTGTATTTTTAGCTTCGGGGATGGAGATTTTTGGCTTCCCAAAACTACTTTGTTATGCCCTAGCTTTGCCACTGACGGTACTCACGGGCTGGCTAGTTTGGACTCAGCTAGGTAAGCTTTTGATCGAGTTAGAACGCGGAGGTTCCCAAGCGCTGGATTTAGATTCTTTTGAACAATGAAAGTTAACTATCAACCTCTTTTGTGAAAAGCAAAGGGGTTGATAGTTATCTAATATTATCCTAATTTGAGGCTTTTTGAACCGCAGAGAACGCAGAGAACGCAGAGGAAGAGAAAGAAGAAGATGACAACTTAGGCAATAATGGGTGTAAATTTTTTAAAATCTCAAATCTCAAATCTCAAATCTAAAATCGAATGAGTATTTTAATTGTTACGGGTGCGGCGGGATTTATTGGCTCTAACTTAGTAGAAACTCTTTTAAATCGAGGGGAGACGGTGATCGGTGTTGATGAGTTCAACGATTATTACGATCCGGATCTCAAGCGCAAGAATATTGCTCGCTTTGAAAAGTATCCGGGTTTTGAATTGGTGGAAGGCGATATTTTGTCTCTAAATTGGCGAGGTCTTTTATCTGATGCTAAGGTAATATTTCATCAGGCGGCGCAAGCAGGAGTTCGTGCTAGCTGGGGCGAAGGTTTTCGCAGCTATACCGAACGCAATATTAACAGCACTCAAGTATTGTTAGAAGCGGCCAAAGATGCGCCAAGATTGCAAAAGTTTGTCTATGCTTCTTCTTCTTCAATTTACGGCAATGCTGAATCTTTTCCCACGAATGAAAACGCTTGTCCCCAGCCAATTTCTCCCTACGGAATTACGAAATTAGCCGGTGAACGTTTGTGCGGGCTTTATTACAAAAATTTTGGTCTTCCCACTACTTCGCTGCGCTATTTTACTGTTTACGGGCCCAGACAGCGCCCCGATATGGCTTTTCACAAGTTTTTTAAGTCGATTTTGTTTGACGAGGCAATTTCAATTTTCGGCGACGGATTGCAAACGCGGGATTTTACGTTTATCAGCGATTGCGTTGCTGCGAATTTAGCGGCGGCTGAGGTTGCCGAAGCTGCGGGGGAAGTTTTTAATATTGGTGGGGGAAGTCGGGTAGTTTTGAGAGAAGTTATTGATACAATAGAGAGAATTGTCGCGAGACCTATTCGGATAGATTTTACCAAAGCTGCGAGGGGAGACGCGCGGCACACTAGCGCCGATGTGTCTAAAGCCCAGAGAATCTTAGGTTATCAGCCGCAGGTTGCTTTAGAAGAAGGTTTAAGGCGCGAATGGGAGTGGATTCAGTCTTTGTACAGTTAGAGTACAGTTAGATGCTAAGCTGTTACGCATTTAAATTGAAAATTCGGGACAGGCTAGAAGCCCGTCCCACAATAGTTTTATGGATTTTTGACACACAGTTTAAATGTAAAACAGCTTATCTATCCCAGAAATTTCGCAACTTAAATTGAACATTATTAACTTTTTGAAGTCCCCAACTTTTGATATTTCTCTGCAAGCAAACCAACAAATTTGGAGGCGCGAGTTTTGGCTGTGTTTCCGGCGACTTCAAATAGCGGTAGTGCAGAAATACGTCTCGGTAGGGAATCTCCACATCTTCGCCAGCACACAAGCGATTAATTTTTGCAGCCGAAATACTCATGTAGTGCAAGTAAGTCAGCCGCCGTCCTTTATCATATAGAACATAATCTCTCACATCAAATTTAGAAGACCAATGATTTCCCGTTACCTGTTCTGGTTGAGAATATGCAAAGTTGTAAAAAGAGATTTTGCTGCGGGCTACTAAATAGTTTAATAAAGATTGGTCAGATGCACTCAAACACATAATTTCCGCTTCTCCTGATGTTAAGTTATCTAACAGTTGGACTGAATTTTCTCTGTTAAATATTTGTTTTTTTGAAGCAAACAAACCTGTACAAAAAGTATGAGAGGGCAGTTGCTCTATATTGAAAATATGTGGCAATTTATCTGAGGATAAGTCAAATACATAGTTGAGGTCTGATTTGTATTGAAAATCGTTTGCTACCCAATCAACTCGATCGAGTTTTTGATAAATATAATCCAGACAACCCATTAACAGAGTGTCCGCGTCAAAATATACAAATTTGTCAAAAGGCCCGTCAAAACAGCATAATTTCCGATGCCTGGTCAAACAGTGAACTGATTTCAAACCTTTAGCTTGCCAAACTTTTTGAGCTTTGGCGTGAGATGTCCAAGCTTGAGTTGCAAAGTCTTCCCAGAAATGAATTGAATCGGTGTTGTCAAAGAGGGTGACATTAGGACGAATTGCAATTTCTCCTCGCACTTTTTTCAGTCTATCATCATAGGGAATGATACAAACGGGAATATCTTTTGCCCCATTGACTTCGAGACTGTTTAATAAAGCGACTAAGTGGTCGAAAACCACATCGTTTGCTAGAATATAAATACCATTCGTCATAATTTTTAAGTTTTTTAAATCCTTTACCAAATATTCCGGTAGGGTGTGTTGGGCGCTGGGGGATAATCTCGGCTTTATCGAATTTATCGAATATCAAAAAAGCGCCCAATGCACCGAAATTCTCGCCCAAGGTGCGTTGGCCCCTGCCAAATCTCTCGGCTTTATCAAATATTATAACAGCGCCCAACACACCATACAATATCGCATATTATAACAGCGCTCAACACACCCTGCAAAGAGCGAAATATTTTTTGCACTAAATTTGGTGGTTCCTCATTGAGATAACGATAATGTTTCCACAGTTTCCAATAAGGACTACCGGATTTAATTGGTATTCCCGCCCAGTGAATATATTTTAACCTTTTGCCTTTGTCATAAAGAACATAATCTATTTCTTGAAAATGTTTAGAACCCGCCCAGCTTCCGGGCTCTGTTGGTGAAGCTTTAACAAGGTTGCAGCGCTTGGGAATCAGCTTAAGAATAATATAATTTAGTAAAGGTTGGTCTGTGACATTTTGAGTAAAGTCAAAAAATTCTCGATGCTGCGAACATTCTCGCAAATTTTCATACATTTGCGAGAATGTAATAGTTCCTTTTCTGGAGGCCCAAAAACCGCTGTTGAATACATCTTGAAGCTGTGAATCTGTAAAGATATTCTGTTCTTTTACAGCGGGTGAAAATACATTTCGCAGTTTTTCGCTGAGGTGGTGGTAGTCGCAGCAAAAAAAGTCTACTTCTGATAGTTTGTTAAGGTTGGCTGCGATGTCTTCAAAGACGATGATATCGGTATCGATGTACAGAAATTCGTCAAGCGGGCCAAACCAAACGGCGAGTTTTCGCATTTTGTTGGGGAGGGCTAAAAAGTTGCGATCGAACATTTGGCCAATTTCTCTGGTAAACTGTTCCACAAACTCCAGATTTGGGAACAATCGCACCCCGTGGAGACTGCTGAGTGCGGCTGCGACTTGCTGATAATTGTCGTCGAAGGGAATCAGAAAAACAGGTACTTGACAATTGTACAGACGTATGCTGTTTAAAAGGGCGATCGCACTTTCGATCACCTTATCATTCGCAACAATATAAATACCGCGAGTCATACATTTATCCTCAACCTTCTCAATACCCTTTTTAACAAATTCGGCGCAGAAACCTCAGTATAAGACTTTGGCGCTTCGGCAAAAATCGGACGCTTGGAGGGTTCGCGGAGATAGCGGTAATGCAGGAACAAATCGCGATAGGGAAACTCAATATTTTCGCCCGCACAAACTCTCTGAATTAAATCCGGCGGCACACCAATATAATGAATGTAAGTAAGGCGGTTTCCCTTGTCGTACAAAATCTGATCTTGCTCTTCAAAATGTTTAGAAGTAACGCTACACCCAGTTTTTTCGCCATCCGGGAGGCTATAAGCAAAATTATAGCTATTCATCCCCGTTTTCATCACCATATAATTGAGCAACGGCTGTTCTCCCGCACCTTCATAGAGAATTTCCGCCTCGCCCGATTGCAGTTGAGCTAACAGCCATTCCCTAGTATCTTGCTCAAACAATCCTTGCTTGCTGGCATAAAATCCCGAACAAAATATTTCCGAGTCTATCCGATTTTGCTCAAAAACTTCGAGAAGTTTTGGGGACTGAATATTGTATACTTTAGTAGGGTCGCAAAATTGAAAATCATAAACCACAAAATCCGATTCCTCTAACTTCTGAAAAACCGCATCAAGGGAATTCATCACCAAAGTATCCGCATCCATATAGATAAACTTTTCAAAGGGGCCGTCGAAAGCGCAAAAGCGCCGGTGTGCGCCGTAAAGCCGGAATTTTTTGCGGTTCAAACGCTCTGGTGCGGCTGCTTGCATGAATTCATCCCATCGCTGAATAGATGCGCTATCTTCATAAATAAAGACGTTGGGGCGGTTAGCAATTTCAGCTTGGATTTGCTCTATTTGGTCGTCGAAAGGATAAATGCAGACGGGAGTATTTGAGCCTAAGATAACTTCAATACTGTTGAGCAAGGCAATTAGTTGGTCGTAAACTGTATCGTTGGCTAGCGTGCAAATTCCATTCATATCTTGTTGAGAAATTAGCGAGGCAGAGCCTCTAGATATCAGTTCCCAGGCAGAGCCGGGGAACCAATTAATATTAGCGAGGCAGAGCCTCTAGATATCAGTTCCCAGGCAGAGCCGGGGAACCAATTAAAAGGACTTCAGTCCTCGCGGGAAGGCTAGAAAATAGGAAGAAGGGCAAAAAAAGAGTCCTGGCGGGAAAACTAAGACGAGGGAGAAAGCGACGCCACCGCAACGCGAAAACCGTTACCGCTGAACGTATTGCCCGCCGAGGAAGCGCCGCGAGAGGCACAACGGCAACGGATACACTCACTGACCCAGCAACCGCCACGGAGCACCCGGTAATCATCTGTGCCAGTTTCCCAAGAACTTCCGTCAGTTGGTGCGCCGTTATAGTTTTGGTTCCACCTATCGCTGCACCACTCCGAAACATTGCCGTGCATATCGTACAATCCAAAGGCATTGGGGGGAAAAATCCCGACATCGGTTGTTTCTTTGCGATAAAGTTCTCCGGCTGTGTATCCGCAGGGGTCGCTTGCGTCATAGTTGGCTATTTCGGTGGTAATGTATTTCCCAAAATGAAATGCGGTTGTTGTACCGGCACGACAGGCGTATTCCCATTCTGCTTCACTCAGAAGGCGATATTTTTTCCCGGTTTTTTGCCAGAGTTGGGAACAGAATTCCACGGCATCATCCCACGATACATTTTCTACAGGACGTTTTTCACCTTTGAAGTTCGATGGGTTGTTTCCCATCATTGCTTGCCACTGTGCTTGGGTGATGGGATATTTGCCTGCAAAAAAAGCCGGTACCGTGACTGGATGCTGTGGACTTTCGTAATCATATCGTCCTGTTTCGTTGCTGGGGGAACCCATCATAAATGTGCCACCGGGAATGCCCACCATTTCCAGTACAATTTCGTTCCCTAAGTCCTCGGGAAAGAAGTGAGCATAATGACGGTTGCAACTGTTTTTTACTGGTTGAAAATTTACTGTTATCGCATCAAACTCAAAGGTAGGCAAATAGTTGTGTAACGGCAATTTTTCCTTTAAATATTCTGTAGTTTGCAGCAGCGAATAGGCTGCAAACTTCACCAACATTGATTCCTCTTGCAGCACCCCAATTATTAAATCTAAACCTGCATCTCCATATTTCAGCGCTTCAGACAGTGCAGCAATCTTCACTTCGACAATCGGTGAAGCCAAACGACTCTTAACGCCGGAAATCCCGCCTAAGACAGCAGCATCTATGGGTGGCGGATTTTGACCGCCGAGTACGGCCTCGTATTCTCTGGGTTGATTTTGGTTTTCTGTCATTGCGCTATTTCCTGAGATACAAACTTAGACAGCCAATTGAGCAAGTTCAATTCGTGGAGAATGATTTGTCTAGCTTCGGCAATTTTCTCCCTCGCTTCATGCCAATAATCCGCAGTAGCCACAACCTCTTTAATAAATTCTACTCCTTTCTCATCCAGACTGGGCAGCCGCAGAAAACTCCCTGCGGGCAACAATTTATCCGCCGCCGAACCGCCGTAATAAATTGGCAAACACCAAGCTAATAAGGCATCCCAAAGCTTCTCGCTGACATACCAATCGTTTTTGGCATAATTTTCAATAGCTAAGTTGTAATAGTATGGCGCGACAGCGTGCCATTTATTGTTCACAGTCCCGTTCCCCCGCGCCCAAGTTGGCAAGTTTCGCCCGTAAAGGTCAAAATCTAATTTTTGTAATTGCAGCAATTTGATAAAGTCTAATCTGTGGCGGTGATTGGCGCTACGGCTAACACCTGAAGTAATCCAAGAACAGGATTTAGTTTTCGGCGGCGCAGGCATTTCATCGAGTTCTCGAAACGAGTTAGAGTGATACCAAATCGCGGGCATATAATCGGGTTTTGGTGCGAAATCGTCGGGCCCGGAAATGTAACCGCAATAAAGTTTGGCTTGTTCGTAGTTGGCTTTGGTAATTTCAATTACTTCTGGCAAGGGCGGCTCGCGGATCAGGTTAATTATGCGTTCCTTGGGGACACCGCGCAATTTTTCTTGAATGTCGTTTTCTTGGTTTTGATGCCTGTAGCGACGTATTGTATCGACCCACGATTGCTTTTTGGAAGGTTGGGGAAAGTCGAATTGATACATGAGTAAAAAGTCGGGTTCTGGGTGGTTTGCTAGCATTTGAATGTTTCCCCATTTTCCGAAGTTGTGGGGGGTTTGTTGCCACAGCCAGTCGCTTTGGCTCATTCCTGGATAGCTGGTGATTGTGCCGATAATTTTTGGGTTCATATCTAATAATAAATCTGGTTTTTGCGTGTGGGCGGGGCGGGTTTATGAGATTGTTTATTTGAGGCGATGATTGTTGGTAAAACCCGCCCCTACGGAATTTTGAATTATCGGATATCGCACTAAATTTTCGACATAACCCATAATTTTCTGTATCCTATTTTCCCAGGAAAATTGCTTGAAAAAATCCATTTTTTCTGCATAGCCTTCGCTTTTACTCGGATATTTGGTTAAACAATCTCGAATGCTTTGCGCGAAGTGGTGCGGGTTATCCGGTTCGCACCAAGTTGCTGCTATATTTCCCGATTTAAATTCCATTAAAGATGGAATCTCCGTCGCGACAATCGCAGTTCCAGATGCCATGTAATCAAAGATTTTTAAAGGAGATGTGAACGTCGCGGCTGCTGTCAAACAGTGCGGGTGAGCCAAAATATCGGCTGCTTGCAGCAAGCTAGCAAGTTGATTTTGAGGCTGGTAGCCGAGAAATTTAATGTTGTTAACTTGCTGGGATTTGGCTAACTGCTGGTAAGCTGTTACTTGGGATGAATCACCGCCGGCGATCGCAAATTGAATCAGGGGCAATTCCTTAGCCACATCCACCAGCATATCAACACCTTTAAACGGGTAAAGTCCCCCTGCATAAACTGCTAAATGCCGTCGGTCATCTTCTAATAATTGCTGTCGCCAATTCTGGGCAGCTTCTGTTTGTCTCGCGAGAAACAAATGGTTAAAACCGTTGTGCAGCGTAATTACTTTTTCCGGTGGCATCCCATTCTTAATCATGCTGTCTCGGACAGTATCGGCAACAGTTACAGCAATTTGAAATAGAGGATGGCGGACAATTTCTGATTCAAATTGCTTGTTTTCGTGGTGGTGCTGTTCGTAGATAGAGGGAATTCCGTTTTTAACTGCTGCTTTGACAAAGTTCCAGTCCCGGCTATGGACAATTTTAGTTGATTTAAGTAGGTGAATCGGTAAATAGTATTTTGATACTATTGTACTGGAACTCGTCCACTTGCTGTCCCAAAAATCGATCGGCCACGGCATCGGTAAATCTGCTACTTTTAATTTATCTTGAATATTGTAAATTGTGGCAAGTTTGTCATCGGTTTTCCGGGGTTGAAAAGGAAAAAGCAAATCAACCGGATTCCAAGCATTCCAGCCTTTGCGGAGGTATACCAAAACTGCTGGATAACCGAGGTTTGCTGCGGCATTGGCAGAGTCTGCAACTTGAACTAAGCTCGCTACATTTGGTTGGGGCAAGATATTTCTGGTAAAAAATACATAATATTTGGACATGGTAATTGGTAGTTAGTAAGTGGTAATATCATGTCCGATCGATTGACCGCGATTAAAGGCCGGGGCGGGTTTACAGATTTTCCCGTTTCTATTCAATATCTTGGTGAACCCGCCCCTACAGGAATCATGGTTAATTGACCGGACATGATATAATTTGTAATTGGTAATTAGTAATTGTTGACTGTGCAAACTGTTGACTACTGACTACTTTTTAACAGCCTGACGCTTAATAGTCTTTTCTATAAATTCTAAAGTAGTGAAAATATTAGCAGCAGAGTGAAATGATTCTCGGATTAACTCGTCTCTTTCTTCGGGAGAGTCTACCATTTCATCTACTAGCAATTTGAGGTAAGCTATCATGGGAGTTAGGCGAGTGCGAATTTCGTAAGAACCTCTAATTAGAGCTTCATCGCGAGCGGTTTCTTCGGCAAATTGCACTGAATACAAGCGAGTGTAGTAACCTCCTTTTGCTAGCAATTCTTCGTGGGAACCCATTTCTACTACTTGTCCGCGATCGATCACGGCGATTTTGTGGGCTTTTTGGACTGTGGAGAGGCGGTGGGCGATGACTAAGGTTGTGCGATCGCAACTCAATTTCTCGATCGCCGCTTGCACGTACCTTTCCGAAACCGTATCCAGCGAACTCGTCGCCTCATCTAAAATTAAGATTTCCGGGTTTTGCAGCAGGGCTCTAGCAATTGAAATTCTCTGACGCTGCCCTCCCGATAATATCACGCCCCGATCGCCAATTTGAGTATCCAACCCCTCCGGCAACAGTTGGATAAACTCGTAAGCATTCGCTCCCTTCGCCGCTTCCACAATTTCTTCGTCAGTCGCTTCGGGCTTAGCGTAAGCAATATTTTCGCGCACTGAAGCATTAAACAAAAACGTATCTTGGCTAACAATACCCATCGCTTGTCTGAGACTTTTCAGCTTAAAATCACGCAAATTCGTGCCATCGAGCGATATATGACCTTCAGTAGGATCGTAAAATCTAGGCAGTAAATCGGCCAACGTTGACTTGCCAGAACCCGAAGTTCCTACCAAAGCCAAAGTAGTGCCATGAGGTAGAAATAAATCAATTCCTTGCAAAACTAAATTTTTGTGGTTAGGATAACTAAAAGATATTTTATTAAAATGAATTCCCGATCGCAAATGAGTATACTCCACTTCACCGTCCTGCATAAATGGCTTGTCCTCGCACCTCAAAAAATTATTAACCACCTCTACACTAGCCGACGTATTAGCAAATTGACTGCGCCCACTATTCAACTGAGAAATTAAAGGAATTAGCCGAAAAAGTACCAATAAATAGGTTAATAAAATTGTCGCAATAGACTCTATCTCATTCGCAAATATTGTGCGACCTATAAATACAATCAAAATTATAACTATCAAATTAACAACTTCGTTAATTGGGGCGATCGCCGCATAATTTACCTGAGCCTGAAAATCCGCTTGTTCTCGCCTTTGAATTAAATGCTTAATCCGCTGATACTCCCTTTCCTCGTTCCCCGTTGACTTGACCAGCCGAATCCCAGTAATCGTTTCCAGCACCCTAACCGAATAATCTTTCGACATTTCAGAAAGCAAGTGACCAAAATGCTTGGAACGGTTAATAATATATTGATTTGTCCAAGCAACTAACGCCAGCAAAACTGTAGCTGTCACCGTAAGTTTCCACGATATCGAAAGTAGCAAACCCACAAAAACCAAAACCGTGATTGAGGTAGTAAACATTCCGATAGCCGTACCAACTGCACTAGCAGTCCGACCAATCTCTCCGCCCAATCTATTAATTAAATCCCCGACTTTAGTTTTAGAGTAAAAATCTAAATCTACTTTTAACAACAACTGCAAACCTGCTTCTCGCAAATCAAAAGTTAGAGATCGCGTCAGAGAAGTAGCTACTAAAGTATTGATATAACTCGCCACATTTTTTAAAAAAATTGCCAGCACAACCGCCCCGGTCATCAGCATTAAACGCTGATTTCCGGGCATTCCCTCAAAGGGATACATCAAAGTTTTAATTAGAGGTGGAGCACCACGCAGCTCGATAGCTTCCTCTAAAAAACTTAAAAGCACTGGTACAATCAGAGTAGTGCTGATACCGTTAAATAAAGCGCCAGAAAAGCCCAGCATCACAGTTAAGAGAATCCTGCCGGGATATCGTCTGGCAAATTTTAGGAGTAGCTTATTGGCAGACATGAAGCATTCCCAGCTAAACAGTACGGCATCTCAAAATATTCTTTAATAACAGCCAGTTTTTCTTCCTCCCGCGAGTGGTTTGAAAATAACATTTACATACCTGCGATTATATCTGAAAGTATCGGTTTCATTGCTTGAATACTATATTTTTTTACACATCTTTCCCGAGCTTTCATTCCTTGTAAATTAGCCGCTGTCAAATTTTGAAATATCCATTGAATCTTTTGTGAAATTTGAGTGGGAGAACTCGGATAGACTAAATAACCCGTTCCCCCTAAAATTGCTGGAATATCCCCCACTCGCGTAGACAAAACAGGCTTAGCCATTGCCATGCCATCTGTCAGCTTGAGCGGAAACTGAGCCACGGCTGTGAGAGTTTCTCGCTGAGGAACAACGACAACATGAGCCGCCGCTACAACCGACGGCATCGTCTCCACTGGAAACCTTGGCAGTTTAATAATCCACCGCCCCCATTGTTTCACAAGTTTATCATCATAATCATCATAAGGACTCCCGCCGACGATCGCTAATTTTAAATCGGGCTCATTTAACTGTTCAAGCGCCATCAAAACATCCTCCACGCCTTTATGAGGTCGCGGTGCCCCCGGAAACATCAGAACTCTATACCCGGACAAGCCGTAACGCTGTCTGCTCAATTCAGGATTGTATTTAGCAGGGTCGAACATTACAGTATCCTTACCATTAGGCAAATATACACCCCCAAAACGCTGTTTTAAAAACTCAGTATGAACGGTGACTGCATCAGCACCGTGGATGAGACTTTCCATCCACTTTACATACAGGGGATTATCTGGTTCTCTCAATTGGCCATTGTGTTTAAAAATATCTCGATAAAGTTGTTTAAAAGAAGGACGGTATTTCCATTCATCTCCGCCGTACCAGCTCAGTTCCCAGTCGTCTATATCTAAAATTATAGAGTGGCGAGTCGCCAGTTTTTTTAGCAGTGATAACCCAAAGCTTGTAGGTTTAGGTTTGACTGCATAAATAATATCCCCATCTATTTTTTTCCAAAGTTTTTGAGCATCCATCAAAAACCCCGGATAATTTTTACCCGGTATTGCACATACCGGGATATCTCTGGGAGGAATAGCATACAATTCCTTGCCAAACTGAAATCCAACAACTTCTACATCACATTTAAGCTCTATCAAGACTTGAGCTAAGAAAAAAGCACGAATTGCACCTGCTCCTGACAAATCGCTCACTACTAATGAAACTTTCACTGAGTATTTTGTTTAAAACATTTGTTTAATTTTCCTGCTTAACCGAGCTTTTGTCAAGGCGACGGGGAGTCACGCACTCCAGACCAAAGCAACCGGGTTTTTAACCAGGGAAAATGGCCGCAACGAAGTATTTTTGTAAAAAAAACACATTAGACCTCTTGCAAAAAAAATATGTGTTATACTTAAAAATTTGCTCAAGTTTAGGTCAAACTTTGAATTATTGGGTTGATTGGCATCTCCTTAAACTTGCCCAGGCTGCTAGATTATAAAATTGGCTAAACTTTCCATAATAGCACAAAATTATTTTGCAAGAGGTCTAGTAATGAACCCAAGACTGTTATTCAAGCCAGCAAGAATTCTTCTAAGTAAATTTGCGGATATGTTGAGGCTAATTTTTTTTTATGGTGGGCTGAATTTTGTTGTTTTTGATGCAGTTTGCCAACAAACTTTAATTATTTTAAACGCCAGGGATTGTTAAGTTGATTTGGTAAAAATATTTTAGCAGTGCGATCGAATATTCTAGTAAAGAGCGATCGCGTCACGTTCTTCGCGTACTGAGGGCGGTAAGGATAAGTGCAGTGCATTACTTTAATCGGTTTGTCGATCGTATAAGTGGCTTTCCACTGGTCTAAGTAGTTGTAAACAGGCGGCAATGTTTTCATTTTTGGTTTTACCGCTTCGATTGCCGCAGCCAAAGCACCTTGATCTCTCAACATTAGCAGGTTTTGATTAGTAATTACTATCTCTAAATATTTCTTAAAACTTTGGAAAACCTCTTGATTTTTAGTGCTTTTTTTAAAAGCGATAAATCCGCCATTGTATTGAATACTATTTTCGCCCAAAGGTAATCCTACAGATTGCAAAGTTGACAGAATATCTCGCTCAACTCTTAATAAATGAGCAGCTTTAGCGATTGCAGGTTGTAGATCTTCAGTCACCAGCAAATCCACTTCATCAAGATAGTCAAAAACCTCATCTATTGGCGATAACAAACAAATATCGCAGTCCATGTAAATAGTCTTCTCAAAAGGAGAGCCGTCATACAAAGCCACCTTAGCTTGCCGGGAAGCCAAAACAGGATTTTCGTCAGGTGGTGCGGGCTGCAATTTTACATTTCCAAACGCCAGAAGTAAAGGATATAAAATCCGAGGAACTCTATCTATTAAAACAACAATGGGTTCGCGGTGAAACTTCCTGACTGAAGCCAGAAAATGCACGCAGTCTTGAAAAGAGTAAAGACCGGTTAAAATAGTGAGAAATCCTTTGGTTTCTAATTTCACTTGTCTCTCTAACTCGCAGTAAGCGGCTCCCTATAAGAGTTCAATAAAAATCTAGAAGGCAGAAATAAAGAAAATTTTAACTCTGCCTTCTGCCTTTATAGTTATGCCTGTGAGTGGCGTTTTTGGTGCCACTGCCAAGCATGGGAGATAATGTTCTTAATGTCGGGATATTCTGGAGACCAACCCAAGGTTTTGATGGCTTTCTCGCTGCTGCCAACCAAAGCAGGTGGGTCTCCAGGGCGCCGATCGCACTCAACAGCCTTAATCTCTTTTCCCGTCACTTGGCGAGCCGTTTCTATCACCTCTTTCACCGAAAACCCGCCCCCATTGCCCAAATTAAAGAAATCAGATTTGCCACCATTTAGCAAATATTCTAATCCCAAAATGTGAGCAGATGCCAAATCGTTAACGTGAATGTAATCCCGAATGCAAGTACCGTCAGGAGTATCGTAATCCGTGCCAAAAATCGCGATCGAATCTCGTTTACCCAAAGCCGCGAACAACACCAGTGGGATCAGGTGAGTTTCTGGATTGTGATCCTCTCCTAACAACCCGTTAGGGTCAGCCCCAGCCGCGTTAAAATAGCGGAAACAAACAGACTTGAAATCATACGCAGCGTCAAAATCCGACAAAATCCGTTCTACCATTAACTTAGTAGCACCGTAGGGATTGATCGGATTTTGCGGGTGGTCTTCTGTGAGCGGAATTTTCTGCGGTACACCGTAAGTCGCGCAAGTAGAAGAAAACACAAATTTCTTCACCCCAGCAGCGATCATTGCTTCCAAAAGCGTAATAGTGCCAATGACATTGTTGCGATAATATTTAGCTGGGTCGGTAACAGATTCGCCCACGTAAGCGTAAGCAGAAAAGTGCATTACCGCATCAATCTTGTGCGTAGCAAACAGGTTGTCTAGAAGAGTGCGATCGTTCGTGTCGCCAACTACTAACTCCACCTGCAAAGCCTGATCTACTAAATCTCTGTGACCGTAAACTAAATTATCCAAAATCACCACACCATAACCGGCGTTTTTCAGCGCTAATACCGCGTGAGAGCCAATATATCCAGCTCCGCCCGTCACCAAAATAGTTGGTTTGTCTGCACTCATTTTTTTCTGCCTGTTTTTGTAGCTGGGATTGCCAAGACCCTTGTTAATTTGAGACTTCCACATCTGACGCTTTCACACTCCGCGTGAGCCGGAGAATTAAAGCGAGATATATAGATTTTGCTGTGCGGGACGGGACGATCGCACTCCTAAAAAACGCTTTTTACACTCCAGACAGATGCTGACTGTGCAAGTCTTTCTGTTCAATCGATAAACTTGAGGCGACCGATTTGGATATAATCAAATATCCGATTAATCTGATGTCGATCCTCTTCTGAAATTTTATCATCTGACAGGATAGCAGAAGTCAAAACTAAGTGTTCCCTGCGACTGATCTTGCCAGACGCTACAATCCGATCGACTTTTTGAGAAATTGTTAAGTTCGATTTGTTGTGAGATGTTCGCATTTATTCGATCGCTTGTATGCTAAAATAATTAAAGCGGATTGCAGTTCTTGACCCAAAAATAGTGCGTACTCGACCGCAAATCAATTTGCTCAACAGCAGAAATAACGTATTAGAAAACGTATTAGAAAACGTATCAGAGTTTTACTTCCCAAGATAGATATGTGGACTTAATAAATCTGCAATCAGCCTTCCGATAGCGTTCAGACTAACTTAATTATATAATATTTTTTCGAGAGAGGCACTTTTCTATGCAGGTTTATCGGCTTCCGGTACTGTCCGACAATTACATTTTCTTGCTGCACGACCCCGATCGCCACACCGCAGCCGTCGTCGATCCAGCACGATCGCAGCCAGTATTAGAGCAACTGCAAGCACTTGGAGCCGAATTAACCGCAATTTTCAATACGCACCACCACAGCGACCACATAGGCGGCAATCAGGAACTGATCGATCGCTTTCCCCAAATTAAAGTTTACGGTGGCGCAGAAGACCGAGGCAGAATACCCGGACAGCAAGTGTTTTTACAAGCGGGCGATCGAGTTTCTTTCGCCAACAGAACCGCCGAAGTCTTCTTCCTACCCGGCCACACAAAAGCTCACATCGCCTACTATTTCCCCCCCAGCAACCCCAGCGAAACCGGCGAGTTGTTCTGCGGCGACACCTTATTTGCCGGCGGCTGCGGCAGGCTCAAAGAAGGCACTCCCGCCCAAATGTTAGCCTCTCTGGCGCAACTGCGAAACTTGCCCGATAGTACGAGAGTCTGGTGCGCCCACGAATACACGCTGAACAACCTGCAATTTGCCTTGAGTGTGGATGGCGACAATCCCGATTTACAGCAGCGCTTCGCCGAAGTCAAAGAAGCGCGCAGTCGATCGCAACCTACAATACCATCATCGATCGGCCTCGAAAAAAGCACAAACCCATTTTTGCGCTGGGATTTTCCCAACCTCCAATCAGCCGCCAACACCCGCGATCCAGTGCAAACCTTCGCTCGGTTGCGCGGCATGAAAGACCAATTTTGACCTTAACGTTTTTTTCTCTTCAGGTAACTCTTAAACTTGAGTATCGGTTCCCTCAACCACTGGCCAAATGCTCTGTATTTTATCTTAAAGCTCGACAGCCAATTAAACTTATTGGGAATTTTTTCCACTTCGTCCTTAAACGGTGTCTGACACAACATATCGAGCCATAATTGATTGGGGGTTGAGCTTTCCCACGGTTTCGGTCTTGACATAAAGTGCATCACTTTACTTGACATATCATCAGTCTTGTGGTTGTTCCAGATTTGGTCTAATTGCTTCCACCTTCCCGCTAAAAATGAATTTAATGCACCCTGATCGTGATCCACCCAAAGGTTTAATCGAGCGTTTTCCATCAACTTTTCGGACAGTTGATCTTCCTCCCAAAGCTTCATGTTGTAAACTAAAACGCCACTATTTAAATAAAGGTTTCGATCTTGAGAATTGTTCGGATTTCCCCAGACGTTGGGTGCGGCTGCTATCGGCATTGTTTGAATATCTAGGTTCCACAGCTGCTCTAAACTTCCCAGAACGATCGTGTCGCTGTCGAGCCAAATCAGCCTTTCTGTTTCCTTGGTATATTTTCGCGGCTCCAATTTAACGTAAGGAATTATAGAACCTGACATCGAAAGAAGTTGGTTGTAATTAGATTGCAATTCTTGCCATTCAATCTGGTATTTGCAGCAATTCTGTAACTGTTTCTTTTGCTGTGGATCTAGGTCGGTAGATACAATGCTAATTTTTACCTGCTCCTGTCCCGATTTACTAGCATTCAGATCTATAGACTTAAGAAGTGCTGCTAACCCCAGAATATAGTTGCGATCGCCGGCGGTGAATATGTGCATAGGATTAAGTTGGTGAAATTAACAAAGGTAAAAGGCGCGCGGTCAAACTTGACACAAACGTCGGCACGGGAGGAAGCAGGCTGCCCTGTATTGGGTAAATACGCTCGCCCGTTTACCGTTGAGACGAACATAACCTTGCCTAAATTTACCATCTGGTTTACGCCAAGAAACCGGGTTTTTAAGTAGGTAGGCGCCAATAAAGTTTACCACAATGTAACAGAATGTAAGGCGGGGGTAACAAGAGCGATTGCTTCGTTTCACTCGCTGCAAGAGAGGGCTTATGTATTTTCCAGCTTAATCTACTTATTTATCTGTGTGCAAGTGCCATCTGTTCGCGCGCGAAAACCAGCAACAGCAATGGGTAATATGCAGCAACACGGAAAACTGATGAGACGGACTAACCTGGCATTTGAAACAGCCAGAAAATTCCCCGTCGCCTGTGCTGAATCCCGCAAATGGTTCAGACGTGGGACTCTACGATAAAATAAATTGTCTAGATATGGATATTACCGCAGAACGATCGACATCCATCTTAGGTTTGAAGTGTCACCCTGCTCCAGTCAAAAGTTCCTCTGGTTATTTCCCTATTATTGAGCGCGATTTGCTTTGCCCAAAGTAAAATGATCGTTGTTAGAAACCGATGCAAAACCCACGCAATACTGAACCCCAAGCAAAAATCGACCCCTCTGTTTCAACGGATTCTAACAAAGCGTTCTACCCAGTCGCGCCTTTGCCAACTGATGTAGGGATGGTTCTGCAATTGGCAGATGGTAGCATTCAGGGGTGCAATTCTCACGCCCAGGAGCTGTTGGGGATGACAGCAGAACAGATGCTCTTATGCACTTCAATCAAAACTCGGTGGCAGACTCTGCGTGAAGATGGCTCAGATTTTCCCGGCGAGACACATCCGGCGATGGTGGCGCTGCAAACCGGGCAACCATGTTTAAATGTCATCATGGGCTTTTATCGGCCACAGGGAGAATTGATTTGGTTGACGCTCAATTCTCAACCTTTATTTCAGGGAGATCGATCGACTCCCTATGCCGTAGTAACAACCTTCACTCCTATCGCTCAACCTCAGCCTGAACCAGTTTGTAACGCGCCCGCGCAACAACTGTCAGACACCCTCGAAAGTATTTCGGACGGGTTCTTTGCTTTGGATCGAAACTGGCGATTTACCTACCTCAATTCGCAAGCGGCGCGGTGGCTGAATCGAGCCTCAAAAGATTTGATTGGCAACAGCATTTGGGAAGAGTTTCCCGAATCAGTGGGCAGTTTGTTTGAGCAGGAATATCGCCACGCCGCCACCTTCCAAGTTACAGTTAGTTTTGAATCTTTTTATCCGCCGCTCAATGCTTGGTATGCGGTACGAGCCTATCCGATCCCATCGGGGCTTGCCGTTTATTTTCAAGATGTGACCGAGGAGAAAGCTGCTCGGGTTGCTTTTATTCAACAAGCGCAAACGGCACACCAACAACTAGCAGAAATCGAGGCGATTTATGCTAGTGCGCCGATCGGACTTTGCTTCCTTGATACCGAGTTGCGGTTTGTCCGCCTCAACGATCGGCTAGCAGAAATTAACGGAGTTCCAGCCGCCGCCCACATCGGCAAAACATTGCGCGAAATCTTACCAGAAATGGCAGATGATTTAGAGCCGCTTTACCAACAAGTTATTGAAACTAAAGTTCCACTCCAACAGCTCGAAGTTCGCAGGACGAACTCAGCACAGCCGGGAGTCGAACAGGATTGGCTGTTGAGTCTCTATCCGCTCAAAGCCGAGGACGATCGCGTTTTGGGGGTGAATGTGACGGTGCAGGAAATTACCGATCGCAAAGCTACTAAAAAAGAAATTGAACGGCTCAACCAAGAACTAGAGCGACGAGTCAATGAACTGGAATCGATACTTGATGCTGTACCCGTTGGCATTACGATCGCCCACGACCCACAGTGTAAAGTAATTCGGGCTAACCGGTTTGCCCAGTCGATGTTGATAGTGCCGCCGGATACCAATGTTTCTGGAACCGGAGAGCAAGCCGCAGCCCTTCCGTTTAGACGATTCCGCAACGGAGAAGAAATTCCGGGAGAACAACTGCCCATGCAACTGGCCGTGGCTTCCGGCGTCGAAGTGCGAGATATGGAAATTCAAATGGTGCGATCGGACGGGGTAGCCTTTGATTGGTTGGTGAATGCGGTGCCGTTATTTGACGAACAGGGCGCAGTTCGTGGCTGTGTGGCTGCCTTTATGGATATTAGCGATCGCAAACAAGCTCTTGCTGCTTTGCGCCACTCTGAGGAACGCTATCGCACTTTGTTTGAGTGCCTAGACGAAGGCTTTTGCATCATCGAAATGCTGTTTGACGCCAACGAAAAGCCGATCGATTACCGCTTTTTGGAAGTCAATCCTGCCTTTGTGAAACAAACCGGACTCGAACAAGCTGTGGGTAAAACGGCGCGACAGATGCTTCCTGAACTCGAAGATTATTGGTTTGAGATTTACGGCAAAGTCGCCCTGACGGGGGAACCCTTGCGCTTTGAGCATGGCTCGGAAGTCATGAACCGCTGGTTTGAGGTTTCGGCGTTCCGCACTCCTGAGCCGCAGAGCCGAAAAGTCGCCATACTTTTCCAAGAAATCACCGATCGCAAACAATCGGAGAATCTCCTGCGGCAACAGGAAGAGCAACTGCGACTGTTCGTAAAACATTCGCCTGCGGGAGTGGCGATGTTTGACCGCCAGATGCGGTATATGCTGGTGAGCGACCGCTGGCTGGCAAGTTACGGGCTCGGCACTCAAAACATTGTGGGCCGATCGCACTACGACATCTTTCCTAATTTGCCCGATCATTTCAAACAAATCCACCAGCGCTGTCTGGCGGGAGCAGTCGAAACCTGCCCTGAAGAGCAGTTTCCCCGCCCTGATGGCTCGATCGACTGGGTGCGCTGGGAAATTCACCCTTGGCGAACCAACACTAATGAGATTGGCGGCATCATGATTTTTTGCGAAATCATCACCGAGCGCAAAAACGCTGAACTCGCGCTCTCTGGGGCCAACCAACAAGTCAGCAATATTATAGAAAGTATTACCGATGCCTTTATCGCGATCGATTCACAATGGCGCTTTACCTACGTTAATGCCACAGCAGAAAAACTGCTTTCTCGATCGAGAAACGACTTGTTAGGTCTATCGATCTGGGAGCTATTCCCCGCCGAAAAAGAATCCTATTCAAGGGCATATCAAGAATTTCATCGAGTCGTTAACGAGCAAGTTTCTGTCAAATTTGAAGAGTTTTCGCCATCGCTCCAGATGTATATAGAAGTGAGCGCCTATCCTGCGGCCCAAGGACTTACGGCTTATTGGAGCAATATTAGCGATCGCAAACGCACTGAAGAAGAACTGCGGCAAAAGAATGCGATTTTGAATCTGATTAACGAGTCAGCACCCACCCCAATTTTTGTCAAAGATCGAGAAGGACGGATTATTTATGCAAATCCAGCCACGCTAGACGTACTGGGCAAATCTGCTGCTGAAGTAATTGGCCGGCGCGATCGCGATTTATACCCAATAGCAGAACTTGGAGCCACAGTCACGGACAACGATCGGCGAATTATGGAATCTGGACAAACAGAAGTCGTCGAAGAATCTCCCGATGGCATTCGGACATTTGTGGCAATGAAAGCTCCCTACCGCAATCAGGCGGGAGAAGTCATCGGCCTGATTGGCATCTCCAGCGACATCACAAATCGAAAACGATCAGAAGTCGCCCTGCAAGAACAAACTAAGTTACTACAAGTAATCATTGACAGCATTGGTGATGGTTTGATTTTGGCCAACCAACAAGGGGATTTTGTGCTGTTTAATCAAGCGGCAGTCCGGATATTCGGTCAGCTATCGAATGAAAAATCTTGTGAGGAATGGTCGATTACCTACGGGCTATTTACGGCAGACAAAAAAACCCTCTTCCCCGACGCTGAACTACCTCTAGCCAGAGCAATCAAAGGTGAATATGTCAATGATGTAGAGGTATTTGTCCGCCGCGAAAATTCCCCAGAACGCTGGATAAGTATCAGCGGTTATCCGGTAGTTGATGCTAGCAGTGAAATCAAAGGCGGAGTGATTGTCTGTCGGGATATCACAGAACGCAAACAAGCAGAAGCAGCAATGCAAGAAAGCGAAGAACGATTCCGCAATATGGCGAACAACGCTCCATTTATGGTCTGGGTAACAGACTCCACAGGCTACTGCATTTTCCTGAGCGAAACCTGGTATGAGTTCACAGGTCAAACTGAGGAAACAGGTTTGGGATTGGGTTGGGTAAACGCGCTGCATCCAGAAGACCGAGAATACGCCAAGAACGCATTTTTGACCGCTAACGAACGCCAGAAATCTTTCCGCGTGGAATATCGCGTGGGGCGCAAGGATGGCGGATATTCTTGGGCGATCGATGCGGCTACTCCCAGATTTTCCGAAAGCGGACAATTTGAGGGTTATATCGGCTCTGTAATCGACATTACAGAACGCAAACAAGTGGAAACCGAGCGCGATATGGTTCTGCAATTAGAACAAACTGCTCGCGCGGAAGCCGAGCGAGCTAACCGCATTAAAGACGAGTTTCTGGCGGTGCTTTCTCATGAGTTGCGATCGCCCTTAAATCCGATTTTAGGCTGGTCGCAACTGCTCGTCGGTGGCAAGCTGAAGGCGAGTCAAAGTGCCAAAGCCTTTGAGACGATTGAGCGCAACGCCAGATTGCAATCTCAATTAATCGAAGACTTGCTTGACGTGTCTCGGATTCTGCAAGGAAAACTCAGATTGAATGTTGCTCCGGTGAATCTGGCAATTATTATTCCGTCTGCTGTGGAAACCGTGCAATTAGCCGCCGAAGCTAAAAAAATTCAAATCCAAACAATCTTAAATCCCGATGTCGGGCAAGTTCTCGGCGATACAAGTCGCTTGCAACAAATTGTGTGGAATTTGTTATCAAACGCGGTGAAATTCACGCCCGAAGGCGGTCGAGTTGAAGTTCGATTAGGGCAAATCGAACACCAAGCTCAAATTCAAGTCACAGACACGGGTAAAGGCATTCTTCCCGATTTCTTGCCTTATGTTTTTGACCATTTCCGACAAGAAGATGGCGCTACAACGCGCAAATTTGGCGGCTTGGGACTGGGATTGGCGATCGTTCGCCAACTGATCGAACTTCACGGCGGAACGGTGTTTGCAGAAAGCGCAGGAGTTGGTCAAGGAGCGACGTTTACGGTGAGATTACCGCTATTAAATGATGATTCTAGAAGGCAGGAGGAGGAAGCCGTTAATGGGGCTGCTAGTCCCGATCTCTCATCCTTGCCACTAGCTGGATTGAGAATTTTGGTGGTAGATGATGAACTCGACTCGCGAGATTTTGTCGCTTTTGTGCTTGAGGAAGCGGGTGCAGAGGTGATTTCCCTGTCATCTGCTGCTGAGGCGCTAAAGTCGATCGAACAAACTGCACCGGATTTGCTCGTCAGCGACATCGGAATGCCCCAGATGGACGGATATATGTTGATAAATCGTATCCGCACTCAGCTTGCGCCTGAGTATCGGCAGTTGTTGGCGATCGCCTTAACGGCCTATGCTGGAGAAGCGAACGAGCGCCAAGTTTTGCAAGCAGGATTTGACAAACACTTAGCCAAGCCGATCGATCCGACCCTGTTAGTTGCTACTGTAGCGCGAGTGATCGTTACCTACGGGGCGCAGTAGGGACGCGGCAATGCCCTTCTTCGTGTCAACTTAAGCTTTTAGTCGCTCAGTCTTCTCGTCCACCCGTCAGTCCGCCAGGGGTTGAAACCCCCGTCTAATAGCTAAAGTCCTCGCTATGAGGACTGAAGAACTCATTAGTCCTCTGAAGAGGACTTTAGCTTTGAGACAGGGACTTCAGTCCCTGGCGGACTGACGGGTGGACGAAAAGACTGAGCGACTGATAGCTTAAGTTGACACTAATTAGCTGGTGGGCTGTCCGTACCTACTTTTCTCTCTTCCTTCTTCCTTCTTTCCTCCACCTTGCGATCGCCCCTCAAACTTCGCTATTATAAAAAGTTGCAGTTAAAACCCCACAATCCACGATCATGGCCAAGCGCGTCCAATTAGTTTTAAATAAAGATGTCAGCAAACTCGGCAAAGCTGGCGACGTAGTAGAAGTAGCCCCAGGCTACGCCCGCAACTACCTAGTACCCCAAGGAATGGGATTTAGAGCCACTCCGGGCATTCTCAAGCAAGCAGAGCGCCGCCGTGAAGAAGAAAGAGTGCGCCAGCTAGAGCTCAAGCAGCAAGCTGAAGTCCGCAAAACCGCCCTCGAATCGGCTGGGCCTTTCATCATCTCCAAGCAAGTTGGCGAAGCAGACGCAATCTTTGGTACTGTCACCAACCAAGAAGTAGCAGAATTGATTTTCAACTCTACCAGTCAAGAAGTCGATCGGCGCGGCATCACCCTGCCCGAAATTCGCCAAACTGGTACATACAAAGCTGAAATCAAACTACACGCCGAAGTTATCGCCGAAGTTGATATTCAAGTTGTTCCGATGTAATTAACATTCATCAGTCATTAGTCATTAGTTGTGCGGACTAATAACTAATAGACATCTCCAGAAAAGCAAGTTTTGAACAGGCAAGATGCCTGTTCCACAAGAATTATTGGAGATGTCTAATGACTAACGACTAATAACTAATGACTATTGAGTGAGAAATATTGACTAATGAGCGATTTGATGCCGACAAATATAGAGGCAGAAGAAGCAATTTTGGGCGGGATTTTAATTGACCCCGAAGCTATTTCCCGAATTGCCGAACTGCTGCGGCCGGAGTTTTTTGCCATCACCGCTCATCAAGTCATTTATCGATCGGCATTAGGGCTATTTTTACAGGGTCAACCTACCGATTTAATGACGGTAACAACTTCGCTAACCGACCGCAACCAGTTAGAGCAAGTAGGAGGACTAACTAAATTAGCACAATTAGTCGATCGCACAGTTTCCGCAGTCAACATCGACCAATATGCAGTTTTAGTTGAAGACAAATATCAGCGCCGCAAATTAATCGAAGCTGGCAACAACATAGTACAATTAGGTTACGAGACGGCAACACCACTAGAAACAGTCTTAGACCGCGCCGAACAAGAAATTTTCAGCATCACTCAAGAACGCCCGCAACAGGATTTAGTGTCGATCGGCGAAACACTAAACCAAACATTTCAAGACCTAGAAAATCGCAATGAAGGCCTCACACTTCCCGGTATTCCGTGCGGTTTTTATGACTTAGATGCTATGACAGGAGGCTTTCAGCGATCGGATTTAATCATCGTTGCAGCTAGGCCGGCGATGGGCAAAACCGCCTTTTGTACCAACATCGCCCACCACATCGCCGCTGGACAGCAGAAATTGCCGGTTGCCGTTTTCAGCTTAGAAATGTCGAAAGAACAGCTAGTGCAGCGTATCCTGTCCAGTGAAGCCAAAATAGAAAGTAACCGATTGCGATCGGGTAGAATCAGTCAAAACGAATGGGAACCAATCAGTACAGCCATTGGCAATTTATCAGAACTACCACTATTTATTGACGATACTCCCAATATTACCGTCACAGAAATACGATCGAAAGTCCGCCGCCTCCAAGCAGAACAAGGCGGAACCCTAGGATTAGTCTTGCTAGATTACCTGCAATTAATGGAAGGTAGCAGCGACAACCGCGTGCAAGAACTATCTCGAATTACCAGAAGTCTTAAAGGTTTAGCCCGCGAACTCAACGTGCCGATTATTGCCTTATCTCAGTTGAGTCGGGGTGTGGAAGCGAGGACAAACAAGCGGCCGATGATGTCTGATTTACGCGAAAGCGGATGTCTCGGTGGCGATAGTTTAGTAACCCTGGCGGATAGTGGATTAGAAGTCCCGATTCGTGATTTAGTCGGCAAATCTGGCTTTGCTGTTTGGGGGTTAAATTCAGATACCCTGAAACAGGAAAAAGCGATGGTGACTAATGCTTTTTGTACTGGAGTCAAGCCCGTCTGGGAGATGACGACTTGCTTGGGAAATTCGATTACAGCAACAGGCAATCATAAGTTCTTTACATCAGATGGTTGGAAGCGGTTAGATGAATTAAAAATAGGCGATCGAATTGCTACACCTCGCTCAATTCCTTGTACTGAAGTGCAGACGATGGGTAATGCTGAATTAGCTTTACTAGGACATTTAATTGGTGATGGTTGTACTTTACCCAGACATACCATTCAGTACAGGACGCGAGAATTAGATTTAGCTGAATTAGTTGCACATTTGGCTAGAGAAGTATTTGGTGATAAAATTAATCCCCGCATTAAACGCGAACGCGATTGGTATCAAGTTTATCTCTCCGCTAGTTATCGTCTCGCTCCCAATATTAAAAATCAGATTACTAAATGGCTCGAACAATTAGAAATATTTGGTTTACGTTCCCATGAAAAATTTATTCCCAGTTTAGTATTTACCCAACCGCAAGAATCGATCGCTCTTTTCCTTCGACACCTATGGGCAACTGATGGTTGTATCAAACCGACTAAAGGGAAGAAATGTCTTTATCCAGCTATTTATTATGCTTCTAGTAGCGAGAAGTTAGCCAGAGGAGTCCGTTCTCTGTTGCTTAGACTGAACATCAATGCGGCTGTCAGAGTTATTTCTCAAGGTAAAAAAGGGCGCGCACAATATCAAGTTTGGTTAGGAGGGAAATCAGACATAGAAATATTTGCGAATGTAATTGGTGCAGTTGGTAATTATAAAAAATCTAGTTTGGAAGAGGTAAAAATATATTTAAATAATGCTGATAGTGGGAAGACTAATCGGGATTTAATTCCGAATGAACTTTGGCGAACTCAAGTCAATCTTGCCCAAAAGCGCCTTGGTTTAACCGTCAAACAGATGCAAGATTGCTTAGGTATGCGTTATTCAGCCACAACGGATTACAAATGTGATATTGGTCGAGAACGCGCATATCAGTTGGGGAATATTTTGGATGCCGAAGAGATATTCAAGCTAGCTGTTAGCGATATCTATTGGGATAAGGTGAGAGAAATCAATTTTTGTGGCGAAGAAATGGTTTACGATATGACAGTAGAAAATATTGAAAGCTTTGCCACACAAGGTTTGTATGCCCATAATTCCATAGAGCAAGACGCCGACTTAGTAATTATGCTCTACCGCGATGAATATTACAACCCTGATTCGCCCGATCGCGGAATTGCAGAAGTAATTATTACCAAACACAGAAACGGGCCCACAGGAATCATCAAACTATTATTTGACGCCCAATTTACCTGCTTTCGCAATCTGGCATCTCCGAAGCGATCGTAAATCAACCAGAACATACACAGAAACCCGGTTTCTTAAAAAAAACCGGGTTTCTAAATACCGTAAAAGTTTTACGTTGAATGAGATTGAGCTACCTAGCCACCGATTCTCAACAATTCCACATCAAAAATCAGCGTAGCATTAGGAGGAATCACCCCGCCCGCACCGCGAGCACCGTAACCGAGTTCAGGGGGAATAATCAATTGGCGGCGGTCTCCAACTTTCATCGTACCGACACCTTCATCCCAACCCTTAATTACTTGACCCACGCCAATTTTGAACTGAAAAGGAGAATTGCGATCGCGCGAACTGTCAAACTTCGTGCCATCCTCCAAAGTTCCCGTGTAGTGTACGACAACCGTCTGCCCGGTTTTTGGAGTCGCCCCCTTACCCTCTTTCAATTCAACATATTTCAGACCTGAATCTGTGGTGACAGTTTTCTCAGTATTAACAGTTTTCTCAGTATTATCAGTCATGTCATTGCCAGCGATAGTAGCTGGTACCTCTGGTAAAGTAGCATCAGCTACTAGCAAGCTATTTTCATTCAAAGACTGCGCTGACAACTTCTCAATAGCAGTCTCCGGTAAAAGATTGTTCAATTCGGCTGCAACTGCTTGGGACCCAGAACCGCCCATTTGAGCGACTATCAAAAACACAAAGCAAACCAGCATTACTCCCAAGCTGACTAGAACTCCTCGCAAAATTAATCCTCCTGATACTTTTAACCGCGATATCTCAGATATCTAAGACATCTATAGCAATCCTCGCATCATTTGCATAATTATTGTAGGGGCAATCCCACGCCCGGTTGCCCGATAGATAGGGGGTAGGCACGGGGAGTAGGGGTAGCACTACCCTACAAATTTATCTGAATCATTTAGGATTGCTATAGTACAACAAGAACTACCAAATTTTATCTGAACTTTTCCACCAAAAAACGGCAGGTACCAGATAATTTTCAAGGCAAAAGTATGAAGTCAAAATGTTTGTAATTCTACATAAATGGCTTCTACATAAGTGCCTTTTTTAGCCTTCTGCCTTCGGGTGACCATCTTATCACAAGATAGCAGCGAACTTCTCGCGGGCGTTAGCGAAGGCCTCGAAGAGGATCGAACTCAGCGCCAGTTACGGTTTTCTAAATCCCGCATCTGACGTTCCAAACGATCGAGCCTTCCCCGCAACTCATCCATTTCCGACTGTCGGGGAACTCCCATATCTTGCAGCATATTCCGTAGTTGCCGCTGCAACTGCGTCTCCCAATTTCCCTGTTCAGACTTGATGTGCTCGGTCATGTCATCGACAAAGGTTTTGGCTTGCTCAGGATTGATTTTGCCATCTTTGACCCATTGCTCGCTGACTTCCTGCAATTTCTCTGCCACCAGAGAGGTAGTACCAATGCCCAGCATTACCAGTTGTTTGAGTAAGTTGCTATTGTTATCCATAGATTTTTCCTAATGTTTGCCCTTTCATACCCGATCGGCTCAGGTCGCCTGCAGTCGCTGCGAAACCATCTGTAAACGTGAACGAACCTGACGGTCAACTGAGTACAGTTAGACCGCAGGCTTCTTTTTCCTTTTGTTCAAAGGCTTTTTTGAGTGACGGAGTTCCCCCGCCACTTTCGTAACTTAGACCAATTCTCTTTATAAGCTTAGCTGAGTTTTTATCTCGATCCAAAGATTCTCCGCATTGACAAGAATGCCAGCGCTCCGACAATTCTTTCGGTACTTTGTTGAGGCAATTCCAGCAATGTTGAGAAGTTCCTCTTGGAGAGACAAACAAAATGCTTTTACCCAATTTCCAGGCGACATATTTTAGGACGCTGGCGAATTGCCCATGAGCAGCATCAAGCATGGATTTATTCAAGCCACTTTTAGCTGACTGACCGTTCGGCAAATAAACCAAATTACCATTTTCAACATCAGTCTTGGGCTTGGCACGTCTAGTTAAATTTTTGACACTCAAGTCTTCAACAACTAAAACCTCACACTTGCTAAATAACTCATGTGCCGTTTTGAATTGAAAATCTAATCTAGCTCTAGCTACAAACTGATGGAGTTGGGAAATCTTGTTCTTGATGATTTTCCAAGGCTTAGAACCTTTAACTCTATTAGCTAACTTCGCTTGAAGCCTTGCTAATTTCTGGGCAGACTTCCTCAAGAATCTAGGATTTTCAACTCTTTCACCATTAGAAAGATCAGCGTAATTAGTGATTCCCAGATCGATGCCAACAGTATTTTCGACCGTCGGTTGAATTTCTGCAACCGTTACGGGAACTGTTTTATCTTCTAGCGTCAGGGAGATATACCACCCATCAGCTTCTCTGATAACTGTTCCCGTCTTAACTGTGAACCTTGTTGGTATTGGACGGTGGAAAACCATAGGTACTTGACCTATTTTTGCGAGGTCAATACAAATCCTATTTTGCTCGTCCTTGACAAGATCAAGATTGTCTATTTGAGGATAAGTGAAAGATTTGTAGTAATGAAGCCCTTTGAATCTGGGCTTACCTCTACGATTACCATTTTTGTCTGGCGTGGTGAAATTTGAAAAGGAAGTTTGCACCCTGTTGACGACATCTTGCAAAACCTGAGAGTCCAACACTTTATAATCAGGAAATAGTTTTTTTGTGTTTTTCAGGTCAGCCAGTTGTATTATTTGCCACTGTACATATCCGCATTCAATGTTTGAGAAAACCTCACCTTTTTTAGTTAAAGGATTGCCTGACTCATCCTTTTTTCTACCATCCCTAGTTTGCACTCTCGTCAAAGGAATATTTTGATAAATTTCCTCAATCGGGACTAGAGAAACAATTAAAGGACAGGCGTTGATAGGTGTTCTCGTGGCTTCCCACCACCTAAATCTTTCGCCAAGTCGGTAGTTGTACTGCCGACGACAGAGTTCTAAGTGAGCCACCATCGTTGTTAGTTGGGCTTTTGTGGGTTTGAGGCGGTATTTGTACGTGAGTTGCATTTTTTAACTTCTTTTTTTCGACCTTTGCATAGTATAGTTTGTGTATGTCCACAATGCAACACCAAAACTTACCATTTCACCACTTAGGAAGTACATCGAAAATCAAGATACTCCCGAAGATTGATTCATAGTGGCTAAGTCTAATTGTCGGCTTCCGTCCGCGACATCCGACGCTTCTTTCCATCACGCGGGCGTAATTTATTCGGGGTACTTCGCGCAGCGCTCAGATGTGTCCCCTCTAAATATACCGAGGGACTTCCCGGCTGGTAGTTAAAGTTACATCAGCGCACACCTACCTTTCTATTTTGGAGCATCCAGCCGCCTGATGGCGAGGCGATCTCGCTAATCGGCGTTCGGAAAACCCGCTAATGAGCCTACCCACCACATTACCCCATCACCCTGCTGTCTATGCCTGATTGCCCCCGCTGTCACCAACCTGTAGACGCCCAAGCGCTCGCCTGTCCACACTGCAAAATCCCCCTCAAAGCTTTCGGTCATCCGGGTATCCCTCTTTATAGATCAAAACCCGAAGACTTTCTGTGCACTACCTGTATTTATCACGAAGACGACACTTGCAACTACCCGCCGCGTCCCTTTGCCAAAGAATGCACGCTTTATCACAATCAAGCTGAGCCACTTGTGCCACAGACGAGCCGTTACATCAGCGGCGGCTGGCTGCAATCGATCAAAAATTGGTGTCAGCGCCATCTGGTTTGGTTAGCTTTATTAGGTTTAATTATTATTAGCATTGCTCTGTCGATTTAATCGGATTGTACAAAGCGTAGAATAGAGATATCTCTGTTAATCTGGGTTGCTCTATTATTCTCTAAATTATTCATGAGCTACGTATTCGGCATCGACGGCGGCGGCACTAAAACTATCTGCCTTTTAATGGATGACAACCACCTTGTTTTAGGACGGGGTGAAGCAGGGCCGTCAAATTATCAAACCCTGGGAATTGAGACAGCAAAACAATCCATCCAATTGGCGATAGAACGAGCAGTTCTGTCCGCTAAAATCGAGACGAATAGCAATCTCAACATAGAAGCAATTGGTCTGGGACTAGCAGGCGTCGGGCGTCCAAAAGATCGTGAAATAGTGCAATTTGTAGTGCAGAACTTGCAGTTGACGAATACTTTACCAGTAACCAGATCGTTCCTGCCCAGGAATATAGTAATTAGCAGCGACTGCGCGATCGCACTTGCTGGCGGTACAGGTTATCCAGTGGGTATCGCCGTTATTTCAGGAACCGGTTCGATTGTTTTTGGGCAAAACCGTCAAGGGAAAACTAAACGAGTCGGCGGTTGGGGATATATTTTAGGCGATGAAGGCAGCGGATACGACATCGCCCTTCACGGTTTGCAAGCTGCTTTGAAGTTCTATGACGGACGCGAAGATTTTACCATGCTTGCGGAAAAATTTCAAAAGCATTTAGGCCTCAATAACCTAGAAGAATTGGTAGAAGTCGTTTACGGGCGCGGTTGGGGAGTCAAAGAAATTGCTGCTTTAGCGCCGATTGTCGATCGAGCAGCAGCAGAGGGCGATCGCGTCGCTGACTGCATTATCAATAATGCTGTGGCAGAATTAACCTATTCCACAAAAATAGCCATTTCAGCGCTATTTAACCAAACAGAAGAATTTGAAATTGTGATTGTAGGAGGTGTGTGGGGTGGAGAGGCAAATTGCCGAGGTCGGTTTGAAGCTGCAATAAGTGCGATCGCCCCAAAAGCTAAGGTAATTTCGCCCCGATACGAACCAGCTTTCGGTGCTGGATTGCTAGCTTTAAACGCTCTCAACAATTAATTGTTGACTGTTGACAAGCGAAATATTTTACACCTACTTTCCAGCTTCCCGATCCATCTGTGGAGTCAAATCTCAAATCTCAAATCTCAAATCTCAAATCTCAAATCGACTGGCTGTTGAGTGTTGACTATCTTCCTTATCTTCCCGATCGCCCCTGTCTTGCGGATTTTCTCGATTTTTCCAAATTTTAAAATTCTTGATTATCGACCTTATCTTCCCAACTGGTAGAATTCCAGCCGGCCATAATCAAAACATCAAATGAATGCGAAACCAGAAACAAATTTAGCAGTAGTGCGTTCCTAAGTAAACAAAAACCGAAGCAAGGAGACAATTTATATGATTACTTCTCAAAAATGGCGTTCAGCAACAGCAGCAATCCTCGCACTGGGCATTACAGTTGGAAGCAGCGCGCCGCTGGTGGTAGCTACTCCCGCAGAAGCCCAACAACGAATTTCCCAATTTGATAGCATCCGAATTCCGTCGGGCAGTGTAATTCCAGTTAGCTATGAAAAAGACAAAATAGTTGTCACCCGCGAAGAAACTTCACCTTTAACTTTAACAGTAGCGCAAGACATCCGCACACCTCAAGGCAGAGTATTAATCCCCGGAGGCAGCCAGATAGTCGGGGCACTGCAACCTGTCAGAAGAGGCAATCAAATCGGCACTCAATTTGTTGCCAGAGAGTTAATTATCAGCCGCCGCCAACGCTATCGGATTGATGGCTATTCGGGAATTATTACCCGAACCGAAAGAGTCCAAAAAGGTGCTGGCACAGGTTCAGTAGCGCAAGGTGCAGCCTTGGGTGCAGCAGCAGCAGCAGCACTAGCAGGCATTACCGGCGACAAAGCGATCGCGACGGAAGAAGTATTAGGAGGCGCTGGGATCGGCGCTTTAGCTGGAGTATTGTTGGGGCGGCGCAGTGTTGACGTACTCGTGATTCGCCCGGAACAAGATTTGGCAGTGAGATTGCGATCGGACATCGTGCTCCGCTAATATTGGGCTATTCGGATTAATTATTTGCAGTAAAACATTGTCGATCGCTAACTTTTGGTCTCCCGATCATTGGCTAGGCATACTGTTAAGGTTGTGCCTAGCCATGTTTGTTGGCGGAATTATTGGATGGGAGCGCCAACTCAGAAACAAACCAGCGGGATTGAGAACTCATATGCTAGTTAGTATGGGTTGTGCGCTGTTTGTTTTAATGCCGCTGGCAATGGGTAAAAATGAAAACGGAGGAGATGCTGTAGCGCGCGTAATTCAAGGCATTGCTGCGGGAATTGGGTTTTTGGGAGGCGGAGAAATCCTGCGGCAAAATCACCAGGAAAGAGGCAAAGTTGAAGTTCACGGGCTCACCTCTGCCGCCGCTATTTGGGTATCAGCAGCTTTAGGAACTGCTGCTGGATGCGGGTTGTGGCAACTGGCATTAATTGGCGCTTTAATGTCGCTGTTTGTTCTGAGAGTAATTAAAGAGTTAGAGCGTCGGAGTCGTAGAAAATAGTCTCAGTGATTATATAAAAATGGGTATTATAACCGTTATAACGTTTATAGTGACGACGGAAGTACGAGCTAGTTTTATGACGGTTAAAGTCCTCACTACTAACTAATTTTATTGCGATCGATGGAAGGCAAATCATATTAGCTGTTTCATAAGCTGTTGTGCATTTAAATTGTATATTTCGAGTCCCCATCAAAAATCGTCAAATCCTCTCCCCCTCTCCTCTTCTCCCCCTCTCCCTCTCTAATACCATAGGCAATCTAGATGCAACACAGCTTACCAAGTCCAGTTAATCATTGATCATAAATTGTTTGCCATCATCCCAGCCATACCTGTCAAGATGGTGAAAAAGGGGCGTTACACAATTTGAGGATGATTATTGTGGGCATTGGTGTCAACAAACACGTTAAACCCTCAGTCCGGCAAGGGTTTCAACAAGAGCCTCAAAGCGAAAGTCCTCGCTATGAGGACTAATGAGTTCTTCAGTCCTCTTTGAGTGAGAGGACTTTAGCTATAAGCCCCGTGGAATTCATTCCCTGGCGAACTGCCGGGTGAGCGGGAGGACTGGCGGACTAAAAGCTTAACTTGACACTAATATATTGTGGGGTGTTCCGCCTGCTGTGAAAATACACGCCTTCGGGCTACGAGAGCCCATCCCACAAAAAAACAATCAAAATCCACTTAAATATTCATTTAAATATTTATGTCAATTTTAGTTAATTTGCTCAACACCCTTGAACAAAAATACCAATATTTTTTAAATTAATTAGTATATAAATCATCAAAATAATAATTATATCTTACCAGCATTTTTTGAATAGAAAAATTAATATTTATTTTGCCAGCCAACAGAATAAAAAATTAATTTCTATCCGTAAAAATGGGCATTTTAATCACTTCCAAAGACTCTTGCCTCACGCGACCAGCCATCGCAGCTAACTGCAAGCTCATAAAAGCATTCAAATCTTCCAAATCACACTTGGCTGAGGAAAAAATCTTCTGCATTTCATTTTCTGCTTCCAAACTCAGATATCCAGCGGCAATAGCTTGTTTGACAACTTCACGAATCTGCACGGTAGAAAAGTCCCTTACTAAATTTTAACTAATCAAAATCCAACTAATTGCTAACAGGAAGTTTCGGAAGCCGTCTCGCCAAAGATTTCAAATTTTTTCACCTCGCGAGACTCTTGTTTCACTCCTCCGGACATAGCTGCTAGTTGCAAAGCCATAAAAGCATTTAAGTCTTCCAAGTCATATTTGGTGGTAGTTAACATCCGCCGCAGTTGATTTTCGGCTTCAAGGGTTAGATAGCCTAGAGCCAGAGCTTGCTGGGCGAGGTCGCGAATTAGTACCATAACACTTCGGGATTTTATTGGTTCAAGCCTAAGTATCAACTGTTTTCACAGAATCAGCAGTGACGGCTATTGCTCGATATGTGTGACATTGTTACTGGCCACTCGTGACAGCCGGAGTCGCAGAGTGTGACTAAGTATTTGCACGCTTGTGACGGCGATCACGCGGGGGATGCCAGAGGAGGAGTCGGAGTGTGGGGAGTCGGAGTGTGTCCGGGTGTCTGGGTGGGGGAGTCGGAGAGTGTCCGAGTGGGGGAGTCGGAGAGTGGGAGCATTTTTCTTCTTCCCTGGGACTAATGACTGATGACTACTGCCTTCTACCTTCAGAAGACGCTCAACGTCTATAATCAGCAAGTTAAATATTTACGGCAAGACATATGGAAGCACCACATAAAGATTTGCTACAACAAATAGCCCGACTATCGGAAACTTATGCTAATTTGGCAGATCGCCTATCCCAAGCAGTAAAGCAACTGCAAAACTCCGGCCTTCCTCCCTCTGACAGCTTGCTGCAAGAAGTAGCCACCTACAGTCGCAACTTTGCCACAGTCCAAAAACAAGCTCTCGAACTCAACAAATCCGGTATCGCCCCAGGAGAAATTACTTCCCTCAAAGACATTCAAAACTTAGTCGAGACTGCCGCAGCTTCCGAAGGTAAAGCAGAAATTCGCGATGCAGCATTGAAAGTGATTGATCGAGTATTGGCGATCGCCCACCGCGAACAAAGCGACTTCGCGCCCTTACAATCAGTTCATGCCAGAGCCCGCGAACTGCAACGCGCGATTTCCGAATCAACCCCAACTCAACTGCATTCCGACGCAGAATCCTTAGTCAGCGGCAAACACCCAGTTTCAGCAGTGCTCGCCCTGGTGGAACAGCAAGACAAATTAGATGACGAACAGTGGGTCATTCTCGAAGAAACAGTCAGCGCCGCTTTTGGCAAACAAATAGCCGTAGCCATTTCCAGAGGCAAATTAACCATTGCTGAGATGGTAAAAGCAGCACCTGCAAAAGTCGAACCAGCATTTAAAGCAGCGCCAGAACAAAAAATCAGCGCCGAACCTTTGCCAGAAGTGATTGTCATCCCGTCAGGAAATGTCGCACCGAAACAAGTTACAGTTGCGCCACAGATCCAGATTTTGGAATCCCCCGCACCTTCTGTCCCCATGCACGAGGTAATTATTGTTCCCAGCGTGGAAGTACCTAAGTCTCTTCAGACAACCGGTTCCGGGAACATTGTTTTTGGCGCACCTCGGGACATTCAACCAGCGGTAGCAGTAGAGGGCGGTTTGGGAATCAAAGTTTTGGTGCACATTCAGGGAATTGGCGATCAAACTTTCGGTTCTCAAGAATACGCGGGTTCTAAGGGGCGGGGGCTGCGCGTCGAAGGATTTCAAATTAATATCGATCCGCCAATTCCCGGCTTAAATGTCGAGTACATGGCTCACGTCGAAGGTGTTGGCGACACTCCTTGGCTCAGCGAAGGAGAATTGGCGGGTTTTCGGGGTCAAGCGAAACGAATTGAAGGATTTGCGGTGCGGTTGAGCGGGCCGCAAGCTGATAAATACGACGTATTTTATAGCGCTCACATTCAGAATATCGGCGACACCGACGTGTCCTCCAACGGCGAATATTGTGGCACTCGCGGTAAAGCTTTGAGAATAGAGGGCATCAAAGTTTGGATCGCGCCGTCTGCGAGTTCCCAAACAGTGGCGCCTGTGGGTTTAAAAGTGTTGGCGCACATTCAAGGAATTGGCGATCGAACTTTTAGCGATCGAGAATATGCAGGCACTCGCGGCAAAGGCCTCCGCGTGGAAGGATTTCAAATTAAAATAGAGCCTCCCGTTGCCGGTTTAAATTTGCAGTACATGGCTCACGTTGAAGGAGTTGGCGATACTGCTTGGATCTCGGAAGGGGATCTAGCCGGTTTTCGGGGCAAAGCTAAGCGTATTGAAGGATTTGCCGCGCGCCTGACAGGGCCGCAAGCTGATAAGTACGACGTATTTTATACAGCTCACATCGAGAATGTAGGTGATACTCCTGTTACTGCTAACGGTCAATATTGCGGTACTCGCGGCAAAGGTTTGAGGGTTGAGGGGATGACGATTTGGGTTGAGCCGAAAGCGTAAAAATTGAGAATGAATGGAAAAAATTAAATTGCCTTTTCCATTCATTTTGTGTTTTTATATCATGTTTAATTGGTTCGTTTTTGTAAAATTGGCGACCTCGTAGGGGCGGGTTTTACCAACTATCTACGCCAAAAACTAATCATCCCATAAACCCGCCCCATCTCTCAACGGTAAACCTCTACCTACATTTTTACCCTTAGATAAAAGTCAAGGTTGATATAGGTTATTAGTTGTGGGGGGGCGGGTTTATGAGATTGTTTGCGTGCGTCAAAGATTATTGGTAAAACCCGCCCCTACAGCATCAAAAACACTTGCACAATTTACGCTAGCAGACACGATATTAATGGTGCAGCAGGTGCGATAAGCTTTCTACAGCATGAGCGATCGCACTTGGAGCAGATTCGCAAGCTGCAGCTTCGGCGGCGCAGTGGCCGGCATGGAGTGCGTTTCCGACAGCCTGACTCCCTCCCTCCACCGCATCGGCACCAAATTGACCGCGATATGTTTCTTGGACCATTTCAGCTTGAATTTTGCTGGTGGTCTCTTCGGGATTCGTTTCCCAATTGCGGATTGTTTGGACAATCTCGATCGCAGCCCAAATCAACATTCCGATTACGATCGCAGCAATCAAGTATCCCATAGCTTTCAAAAAAATTGAGGTTAGCTTTATATAATTTAACGCAGCAATTGGCAGTCAGCAGGATAAAACATATCTGATGCGAGTTCGGATTTCCGCCTCTTCTAGTCTTCGGCAGCCGGATAGTTCGGCACTCAAGTAATAGTTTCAACAATCAATAACAGAGTAACTATTTTACAGTTTAACCTAATTTACACTGTAATTTAAACCCAAACAAAACCTATAATGGTGAACTAAAAAAATTATGCCATACAGTCAATTTACTACGATCGCCAAAGCGAAACAAGCTTTCGGTCTCACAGTCCAAGAGGGATCTCGCTTTATACCTCCGCTAAACCCGATCGCACCCTCAGACATTCTCAGCGGTACTCTCAAAGATAGCCTCCCCATCGTCGCTACATCGGGAAGTGAAAAAGCGCGATCGGAAGGAATTATCTATCCCGTACTGCTGGAAGTGAGGCGGATTCTCGATCGCCAAATTAGCCTTTTTTCCGGCGAAGATTTCACCATCGACGAAGCTGTCGGACTGAATGGAGTGTTTGATTTTCTGCTAGCGCGATCGTCCCAAGTCCTAGAAATTGAAGCCCCCGCCGTTGTAATTGTCGAAGCTAAAAAGACCGACCTCAAAAGCGGATTGGGTCAGTGTATTGCCGAAATGGTTGCCGCTCAACGCTTCAATCAAGCCAAAGAAAAAAACATCCCCATCATTTATGGGAGTGTGAGTAATGGCATTCAATGGCAATTTATCAAACTCGAAAACCAAACTGTGACGATCGACTTATCCGTCTATCCTCTGCCCCCAGTCGAGCAAATCCTCAGCTTTTTCGTTTGGATGATGCAGAACGGTGCCGTTAACTCAGAAACAATTTAACCTTCCAAAGCGGCCAAAAGACACAGCAACAAAGCCTCCGTCCACTCGACTACGGCACCGTAAGTATCGCCCGTATGGCCGCCCAAACGGTGGTTAAACCAGGCTCCGGCAAAAATTCCGATCGCACTTCCCCCCAAAGCCATCCCCACCGCCAACAGCCACCGATCGCCCTCCAAGACAACTTGCACCACGCTCAAACTCAGCAGCAACAGCACACCTGGGATAAAATCAAAAGGAGAATAAATCGATTCCTTGTGAAAAGCTCCCTTACCCTCGGCCCGGAGATAGGGATAGCGGGCGATCGCCACCAGTTGGGCCCACCTCCCCCAACCCGCCACACCCATCAAAGCCAGCCAGCGATAGTTATTCAAGTCCGAAAGAGCGGCAGTTTTCAGCAGCACGATCGCGATCGCAGCCATCGCCCCAAAGGCTCCTGTAACGCTGTCCCGCATGACTTCCAGCCTGCGTACCGGGTCGGGTACAGCCAGCCCGTCGGCCGCGTCCATTGCGCCGTCTAGGTGCAGCCCCCCAGTCACGGCGATGCCCAAAACTACCACCAAGGCCGATCGAGTCAGAGCAGGCATTCCCAACAACTGCAACCCAACATCCCCCAGCCCCAGCATCCCCCCAATCAAAAGCCCGATCGCCGGTGCCAAGCGGGCAATGCCCCGAAACTCCAAAGTCCAAGACACCGGTACCGGCAAACAAGTATAAAAAGCGACTGCGCCTGCGATGGCAGCCCCTTGATTCCGGAAAAAGTCGATCGTAGAGCGAACCCATTTATCATGCACCATAAGATAGAAAATTTTTCATCTGGTAGGCAGTTGTCAATCGATTAGCGTGTGCCAGAATTGGACTGTAACACCCTAGTTTTTTGGATCGAGCATTCCTCCTGTCGCCCGCTCTTTTCCCCGGAAAACCTCTGTCGGCAGCGATCCCAAAGCTCCCTCTCTAAAATAACTAAGCTCAAGATCCGCGTTTCCATTCCTAAAAATTCTAGCTAACTCCCTGATTTTCAAGACGGGAACATACATTACAACAGAGGCTTTTACTCCATGAGTCACGATCAATTGAATAACAGGGTAGTTGCTCCTTGCATCATCGATACAGGGATTGTCGTCAACAAACGCGATATCAAAAGATTGCTGTTTGATTTAGGACGTGTCCGCTACCTTCACATACAAGATGGCCAGATTTACAGCGAAGGGGAAGGTTATGTGCTCGAAGTCTTCGCCAACCCCCACCGTTCTACTCTGATTGCCAACCATGCGCTTTATTTGAACGTGTATAGTTTTGATTACCTGGAACTGAAACAGTCCCCGGTCGATGGTGCTTATTTTGACCTGATTCAAGAGGGACGGCAGTTGCGGTTAATTCCCCTCTCCAATCCTTTGCAAGAGCAATTCGCCCGGAATTTAAATGCTGCGGCTTTGGATGCGGTTGTCGATCAGGTACTCTCAGGCAACTGGGATCTGCAATTGGACGAAGATGATTCCCCCTTTTAATCGTCAGTCAGTCGATTTTAGATTTTAGATTTTAGATTTTAGATTTTAGATTTACTCGCAGCGCCGTGAATCTGGGAGGTAGAACTAAGGTCTAAAATTTTTTGCCCTCCACGACGATTGTCGGAAACTTGTCTCCGTTTTTGGGCGGGGTCATGAGTTTTTTGTCGCGATGTCAACAACAATAGATTAGATAACACGGACGGCCGAGTAGCGGTTAACGAGCATCGGGGACTAATGACTGAGGACAGGGCGAAATTTTCTTTTAAATGTCAGGCTAATTGCAGCCATACCCAAGCGCGTGCAGGGGTTTTTGCCACTCCCCACGGTGTTGTGGAAACGCCTAAGTTTATGCCAGTGGGAACGCTAGCTAATGTCAAAACTTTGACCCCGGCACATCTTGAGGCGGCGGGTTCTCAAATGGTTTTGGCAAATACTTATCACTTGCACTTGCAGCCGGGGGAAGCGATTGTCGCAGGCGCGGGCGGATTGCACAAATTTATGGCTTGGCCGGGCCCGATGCTGACGGATTCGGGCGGCTTTCAGGTGTTTAGCTTGAGCCAAATGCGGACTATTTCTGAGAATGGGGTGACTTTTCGCTCTCCCCGCGATGGCCGCATGATTAATTTGACACCGGAACGATCGATCGAAATTCAGAATCAGTTGGGCGCCGATGTGATTATGGCCTTTGACGAGTGTCCCCCTTACCCCGCTACGCGGGAGGAGGTGGAGGCGGCCACAAATCGCACTTACCGCTGGCTGCAACGCTGCATTCAAGCTCACTCGCGCCCGGATCAAGCTTTATTCGGAATCGTGCAGGGGGGCGTTTTCCCCGATTTGCGATCGCGCGCGGCGAACCAGTTGGTAGATTTGGATTTACCAGGCTACGCCATCGGCGGCGTTAGTGTCGGGGAATCGGGGGATTTGATCGCAGAGATTGTGAAGGTGACTGCGCCTCTGTTGCCGGCAAATAAACCGCGTTATTTGATGGGAATTGGGACTTATCGGGAAATGGCGTTGGCGGTGGCGAGTGGGGTAGATATGTTTGACTGCGTGATTCCGACTCGGCTGGCCCGCCACGGGACGGCTTTTGTTGGTGGGGAACGCTGGAGTTTGAAAAATGCTCGGTTCCGGGAGGATTTTGCTCCCCTGGATGAGTCTTGTCCTTGTTATACCTGCCAAAAATTCAGTCGGGCTTATTTGGCCCATTTGGCGCGGGCTAACGAAGTGCTGGGCTATACTTTGCTGGCGATTCACAATGTGACGGAGTTAATTCGCTTTACGGGGAGGATGCGGGAGGCGATTTTGGCCGATCGATTTACTGAAGAGTTTGCCCACTGGCTTGCACCGAGAGTAGATCAATCATGATTGCCTTGGGTAAAGATATGCGACAATTATGAAAATTGTGTTGGATAGGTAGGTTGATTCATGGAAGCTGCATTACTCTTAGCAAAACTGCCCGAAGCTTATTCGATTTTTGAGCCTTTGGTTAATGTTTTGCCGGTCATTCCCGTATTTTTCTTGTTGCTGGCTTTTGTTTGGCAGGCGGCTGTCGGGTTCAGATAAGTTTGATTTTGCTAAAAGCAGGGGCAATTTATGAATTGCTCCTGCTTTTACGTGTTGAGTTTTTGGGCTGATCTCGTTTACGGTTGTTTCGGAATGATTTAACCGCAGAGACCGCAGAGACCGCAGAGGAAGAGAAGAGAGAGATGAATAATTAATCCGTGTAGTGCCTTCCTTCAGCTACCGCCGATCGCACTTTTGAATGCCGGTCTTTCTGTGATCCGCTTGATGTAATCTACAACGGCCGGATAAGCACTGAGGTCTAGTTTTAGCATCATCGGAATGTAGGCCAACATTGACCCGACTGCTGCGTCAGCGACGCCAAATTCATCGCCCATTAAAAACGGCTGTTTCTCGAAGATTTCATTTAACGGTTTTAACAACTTGGGAGTTTCGCGATCGCGAGTTGCTTCTGTAAATATTCCCGGCCCCAACGTAGCGTTAGCAAACGTGACCCACTGCACGATTTGAGCTTGCTGCTCCAAAGTGTCTGGCATTTTACCATATTTTTGAGCTAAATACAGCAGAATTGCGCCGGATTCCCAAAGTTTAAAATCTCCGTCGGCGATCGCGGGTACTTTGCCGATCGGGTTAATTTCGAGATACTCTGGCTGCAAGTGTGCCCCTGCTTGCATATCCAGCATGACGAATTCGTAGGGAACCGCTATTTCTTCTAGATACCACTTGACAATTGAGGCCCTGCTGCGGGCTCCGCCGTAAAGTTTCAGCACGAAATTTTTATCCTTTAACGCAATATTGCTGTTATAGCATTTTTTGGTAATTGGGAATTGGGAATTGCAGCCAACAGAGACTTTGATGTCACTGTTCAACTAATGACTACTGACTAATGACTGCTGACTAATGACTGCTGACTAATGACTGCTGACTAATGACTAATGACTAATGACTAATGGCACCTCTGTCAAGTGCATAAACAAGATTCGGCTGCCAATGAAAATCAATATTGCTCCCCCCAATATCTCAATTTTATTAGCAAACAAGTTGCCGCACTTGTGTCCGATAAACACGCCTGCAAAGGCTAAAAAGAAAGTAATAAATCCGATCGCAGTCACCGCAATAGCAATAGAATCTTTCAGGACAGCAAATCCGATGCCAACTGCGAGGGCATCGATACTCGTCGCCACCGAAAGCGTTATCAAAGTCCCCGTATCTAAGGGATTGAACTTTTTCTCGCATTCTTCGCCTTGCAGCGATTCGTAAATCATTCTCCCGCCAATGAAACTCAAAAGCCCAAAAGCTATCCAATGGTCGATCGGTGTTATCAAAAAACTAAAACTAAGACCGATTAACCATCCTATTACGGGCATTAAAGCTTGAAAAAATCCGAAAAATAAGGCAATTTTTAAAGCTTTATTGACCTTCATGTGTTTGATTGCTAAGCCGCTTGAAACAGCGACAGCAAAAGCATCTGCTGCTAGTCCCAAGGAAAGTAAGATGGTAGTGGCTGCATCCATTTTTGTAAAGTGTTAGGTGTTATAAATAAAGTGTTCCTCTTGACTGTTTTAGTTTACACTTAATTTTGATACAATTGCGTTATTATCATAATCTCTTCATTTTTGACTCACATTTATTTCACAATTGGCGAGGGTTGAAAAACTCAGCGCTTAACTGTATTGTGTAAAAGATTATTTATCAAGTAACAGAATTGACTATGCCGCAATCTAGACCCTACCAGCCATTGCTGCTCAGATTACTGCATGGGGTTAACGCTGCGATCGCCCTTTTAGCAATTTTGAGCGCATTTCTGGTTTACAACACCTACGATGGGCGGTTTGGCAAAGTCCCCGTGCCTCAAATTGCAGATATTATCGGGATTCACGGTACCTTTGGCAAGATGTTGCTGTTAGGAATAATGCCGACTTTTGCATTGTACAGTTTCCACGCAGGTCAAAAACGCTTGGTGCAGCCGGATTCTTTTGGGAAACTAACGCAGTTGGGAAAACCGATTTGGTGGTACAGTTTGCACCGGATTGTTAATACATTGATGTTGCTGGCACTGACTTGGGCGATCGCTTCTGGCAGTATGGTTAAGGAAGAATGGCTGCCGGCTGGGGAATTGACGCAGGTTTGGTATTATTTACACGCTTCTGGTTGGGTGGTATTGGTATTTTGTCTGGCAATGCACTTGTTGATGAGTGCGAAGGTGGGGGGTTTGCCGCTAATTTTGTCGATGTTTGATGCCGCATATCGCCAGGAAGATTCGCCGGCTGCTTGGTGGAAGAAAATTCGCTCTTTTGTCGATCGCTCTTAATGTGAAAATGCTTAATTTAAAAATGAACAGAAATATTTTATTAATTGTTGCGGAAGTCTTGGTAATGGGAGGCTGGTTGTTTGCTGTGGTTGCACCTTTATTATTTCCCTAATCCTATGCTATCAATTTTTCTTAACAAATGATCGTTAGCTCTATACTGAGGACTTCAGCCCTCCGTTTTATGACGACTAAAGTCTTGACTATGGGATGAGAATTAAATAAAATCCACTTTTCATGACTGTTGTGGGATGGGCGTCCCGCCCGTCCTTTCTGGGCGGGCGGGACGCCCATCCCACAAGAAAAAAGGGAAATTATTTAATTGACGATCCTATGAAGCGAAATTAAGCTTTTCGCGCCGCTTACTAGCAAGATTTGCGACGGGTTTCCCTGGCGGCAAAATGCGATATCAAACGATCGGCAATTTTACCCTAAACTCAGCACCGCCCCCAGTTTGAGATTTAATTTGAGGTTGAACCGGAGATTCAACTGTCAGGCTGCCACCGTGCAATTCTACAATAATTTTATAGCAAACCGACAGATCCAACCCTGTAAAATTTTTAAATGATTTATTAGTACCAAAATCCTCAAATATTCTGTGTTGAATTTCCTGCGTAATTATAGAGCCATTGTGGGCGATCGATACAACAATAAACCTGCCTGTATCATCCTCGAAAATATCGGTTTTGATTGTAATAAGTTGAGCGGAATTTTCAATATTTTTAACTGCATCTATAGCATTGATGATGAGACTCGCGAATACCTGGCTCAGTTGACCGGGATAACACAAAATTGGTGGCAGGTTGTTGTACTCCTTGACTACTAATATTTTTTGCTCCAGTCTGTGAGCCAGCAACAGCAAAAGATTGTCGATGCTCTCATTAACGTTGGCGTGTTCTTTGTTGGCTTCGTCAGGAAGTGAAAATTTTCGCAAAGCCAGGACTATCTGGCGAATGCCATCGGCTCCTATTTTCAAAAAATTGAGGATTTGCGGCAACTCTTGACTGATAAAATCTAGGTCGCAACGCTCTATTTTTTTGGCAATTCGCGGCACAGGTTCGGGATATTGTTCGCGATAGAGGCGAATTATACTAAGCAAATCTTTGATATAATCGTTGAGGTGTATCAGGCGACCGTAAATAAAGTTAATCGGGTTATTGATTTCCTGGGCAACTTCGGCGGCTAGTTGACCCACCATTGTAATTTTTTCGCTTTGTACTAAATGCTCTTCGGTGATTCTGAGTTTGGCTAATACTTCTTCCAAAAGTTTGAGTTCTTCTTGAATTTGCCCGTGGAGTTGGGATTGGGAAATTGCGATCGCCAGCGAGTCGGCAATTGCTTCCAAAACTTGCACCTCGTCGGGAGTCGCAAATCGGCGGTTTGCACAGGCGAACAGATATCCAAGCCGATGATTCTCAGTTAGTACGGGTACTGCTGCGTAGTGACTATTTGTGAGTTCGATATGGGCGTGTTCCTCAGACGCTGTGGCATCAGGGGAAGCGGTTTTATATAGCAGTATCGTTTCGCAGCGGTGAAGCCGTGCAGCTAAATCTCCAGAGGGCCCTCCTGGAACACCAAAGATTCCCAAGCGCCCCGGCAAACCTTCCCGGCAATATTCCCAGCCAAATTCTAAAGTATCTTGTCGGGGGTCGTACCATGCGAAAATTGCTCGATCGAGCTTCAGTAAAGTACCGAGTTCGTCTACTGTAGTTTGGAGGATGCGATCGAGGTCCAAGCAAGCGCGAATGCGGCCGGTCAAGCGGTGGAGAAGGGCTTCTGTGTGACTGCGAATGCCATTTAGGGCAAACAGCTTGAGCGCCACAATTGCGGAGAAAATAGCTGCGGCCGCAAGTACGCCGGCGGCTACTGCTAGTATCTTGAAAGGAAGGAGTTCTTTTTCGAGATTGTCGCCGGGAATTACGAGGGCGATCGACCATTCAGCTTGTTCTAACCCACATTCCGCAGTTCTGGCTTTGATGACTAAGGATTTTCATACCTTCACTGTAGGAAAAATATCTGTGC
>NZ_JAUBTR010000034.1:63487-75990 GCF_036705045.1 Microcoleus sp. BR0-C5 | reverse complement strand
CCCAGTAATCTCTTCAGGCTTGAATTTTTAAATTTTATAACCATCAATTCTATTTAAAGACCTGCGGAATGTGGGTTAAAGCACCGTTAACAGCCACTCGATTTGAGATTTGAGATTTGAAAATTGAAAATTGAAAATTGAAAATTGACTCCACAGATGAATCTGGGAGCTGGAACTTCGGTCTAAAATTTTTAGCTTGTCAACAGTCAACAATCAACAGTCAACAGTCAACAATCAACAGTCAACAGTCAATACTTGAAAATGTGTCAACGCACTATTGATTGGATTCAGGGCGTTTCTGGTGTTTGCTCTGGATAAACTGTTCCAAATCGGCGATCGCATCTTCAAAATCCGACAAATTAATTTTCGCAGGTCTAGTCTTCTTCGGCAAACTCGAAGACTGACTCGAAGGCTTAGCCGGAGGCGGTGGAGATTTAGGTTGTGCAGCTTGAGTGCTGTTCGATTCTATAGAATCGAACAATTCATCCAGGGACTCAAAAAATGATTGAGCCGAGGCCCGGCGTAAATCTTTCTGGTCGTCGTCATCCGTCATAAGCCACTCCATAGGGTCTAAAATTTGCCCACAAAGTCTGTCCGCCCCAGCGCGTGCAGATATTAGACATGAAAACCGACTAAAACAAGCAGGAGGACAGAATTTAACCGGGCGATGGGAATGCCTGTGGCTGAACTTGCTGCCCCATATAAAACCTGCCGCGGGCATTGTCAGCCTTCAAACTATATTTAACTCTACACCCGCCTACTGAGTGATTTGAGACTTGGTACAGACCCAGCTCAAAATCATTGACCCTGAAAAAATCTCAGTTAGGGCTCTTTCGTTGTCTAATTAACCCTAGTCTAGTCGAGAATAAGGAAACAGGACTTATGCAACTATTACCGCTGTTCAAGGGTTGCGATGGGAACGCGCCACCTCGAAAGGACGGAGAGACGGTGTTTTTTGCTTGAGTCCTAAGATTTCAAAGGCATTAGGAGATTTTAAGGTGACTCAGGGATTTGATTACGATTTAGCAATTATCGGCGCTGGCGTGGGCGGACACGGTGCGGCCATACACGCGGTTAGCTGCGGGCTGAAAGTGGCAATTATCGAAGCGGGCGACATGGGCGGGACTTGCGTCAACCGCGGCTGCATTCCCTCGAAGGCGCTCTTGGCGGCTTCGGGGCGAGTGCGAGATTTGCGGAATGCCCACCACCTGAAGACTTTGGGAATTCAATTGGGCAGTGTGGATTTCGATCGCGGGGCGATCGCAAATCACGCTAATACTATTGTTAGCAAACTTCGCGGCGACTTGACCAACAGCCTCAAACGTTTGAACGTCGATGTCATCCAAGGTTGGGGCAAAATTGCCAGTGCTCAAAAAATTACCGTCGAAACCGATAAAGGCGAGAAAACTATTACTGCCAAGGATATTATTCTCGCTCCCGGTTCAATTCCTTTCGTCCCCCCTGGGATAGAAATTGACGGCAAAACTGTATTTACCAGTGACGATGCTGTTAGGTTGGAATCGCTGCCGAAGTGGATCGCAATTATTGGCAGTGGCTATATCGGTTTGGAGTTTTCGGATATTTACACAGCCCTGGGCTGCGAAATTACGATGATTGAAGCTCTAGATCAGTTGATGCCGACTTTTGACCCGGATATTGCTAAATTAGCAGAACGAGTGTTAATTGCACCCCGCGATATTGAAACAAAGGTTGGGTTGTTGGCGAAGAAGATTATTCCCGGTTCGCCGGTAATTATTGAATTAGCTGATTTCAAAACTAAGGAAGTTGTGGAAGTTTTGGAAGTTGATGCTTGTTTGGTAGCAACTGGCAGAGTTCCGGTGAGCAAAAATTTGGGGTTAGAAACTGTTGGCGTGGAAACGATGCGCGGTTATATCCCTGTTAACGATAAGATGCAGGTTTTGGTGGCGGGAGAACCGGTACAAAATTTGTGGGCGATCGGCGATGTTAATGGCAAGATGATGTTAGCGCATTCTGCGTCTGCTCAGGGAATTGCTGCGGTGGAAAATATTTGCGGGCGCTCTCGCGAAGTTGACTATTTGAGTATCCCGGCGGCGGCGTTTACTCACCCGGAAATTAGCTATGTGGGGATGACGGAACCTGCGGCGAAGGAGTTAGGAAAAGCTGAAGGGTTTGAGGTCGGTTCTGTCAAGAGTTATTTTAAGGGAAATTCTAAGGCTATTGCGGAGGGTGAAACCGACGGTATGGCTAAGGTGATTTACCGGAAAGATACTGGGGAATTGTTGGGAGTTCACATTTTCGGTTTGCACGCTTCGGATTTGATTCAAGAGGCGGCAAATGCGATCGCCCAGCGCGATTCTGTGAACACTTTAGCATTCCGAGTGCACACTCACCCGACGCTTTCGGAAGTGTTGGATGAGGCTTTCAAACGGGCGGCTGGAGCGGCGGGCGGTCATTAGTTTGTAGGGGCGATGCTCTTGTTTTACACTTCTGGACGCACTCCACGCAAAGAAACCGGGTTTTTTACCTAATCTGTGGGTTGGAACGAAATATTTTCGTAAAAAAACCCGGTTTCTCGCCCCCGCGTAAGTGCTATTTTTAGATACCCGACTTTTTCAAGAAGTCGGGTATCTAGGTATTCTATTTTAGGGCGGCGGTAGAGTGCCGATCGCATTTTGGGCTAATTCTAGAAATTCTTCAGCTTGGGCGATCGATTCTGCGGCTTGATCGCTCGTAACGGCATCAAGTTCGCCGTAATCTCCAGCATTTCGCAATTCCTGAGCTCTGATGAGGTATTGGTGAAACTTAACAGGAACTCTTCCTGTACGAGCAAATTCTCGGCCAAAGGCACTAATGACTGCGGAATGTTTAGAAAAAGATAACCCTTCCCCTTCTAAAAATGCTTCGGCAATATAAAACATACTGTAGTAGGCGCGAGATGCTGCATAATCGGGGTATTCGCCATCTAACATTAACTTAGCCGCTGAAAGGCTTTGACGAGCTTTTGCGAGTAAGTTTAATTGAGCGGAGGTCATATTAAAATTCCCTCTTTACGGATATTTCTCAGCAAAGGGCTTTGATAATTAGTGAATTTTTCTTCATTCATAAACTGGCAGCTAATCACTTCATCATTTTGCAGCGACAAATCTGCTACAATCTCAAGAGTTCTATCAATTTCTTCCCCCGCTTGAACTGGCGCTTTCAGAACTACTAACACATCTATATCTGAGTCGGGATGTGCATCGCCTCGGGCTTGGGAACCGTAGAGTACCATTTGGGTGAGGCGATCGCCGTAAAGTTGCTCGAAGTGCGATCGTAACTGAGTTAGGATGTTCTTAAGTTTATCGTTAATGCTCATATCTGTTATAAATGATTGGAGGGCGATCGGGATTCTTTCGTTATACCAAATATCCCACTCCGATTTTCTCCTACTCACTATAGTTTGTCTTATGAAGGGTTGTCAAAGCGGTAAAAATTCCCTATGGTGTTGGAGAAACAGAATTAGTGATACTCAAAAAAATAGCGCTCGCACCTCAATAATAGAAGGGCGATCGCTCTTTCAGCAGCTAAGTCAATTCTCGAAATACCAGAACAATATAGCCTATGCTTAGCATTCTCAGGTCGTGGATTTAAAAAACTACTGGGGTTTAGCTGCTTCAACTATAGCCTGAACCATCTTAATAGCTTCCTTGATAGATATTTGACCACTTTCGACAGCATTCATTAAATCCTGAGCATCTTTAGGGCTAATTAGATTAAGCCTAATTGGTTCTTTCAAGGAAACGATAAATTTTGTCTTGTCACTGTCTCCAACCTTAGATGCTCTTTCTTTTGTTTCAACCTCTCTTAGCTGTTCTTTTAACTGTTTTAGAATTTCTGTTTGTTTCGCTTCATTATAACCGCCACCTTTAGTTAGCCTCGATACTCCATAGGCAATGGCTCCACCTGCTGCTGCAGTTCCAACTACCCATCCTACCGGAGTGGCCCCTAATAAGCTTAGCCCCAACCATGACCCAACAGTTGTAACTATTGGGAGAGCTGTTGCACCTGCGGCCGCAGCTACAGTGCCAGCAGCACCAGCACCTAATACTGCACCAACTCCTACAATCCCAATATCACCTAAAATTCCGATTTTATCATTAGGATTTTTTTCCAGTTGCTCGATCGCTTTAAGGATTTGCTCCTTAGTTAGGGTTTTATTTCCTGACATATTAAGCCTCCCGATTATTTCAAATTTTTTTATTTAAGCAGTGATAACGTTGATGAAAACTGCATTAAAAACATCAATCAGTAGTTGAAAAAACAATTTGGCGAGTTCAATAATGTCTTGTGCTACTCCAACTATCCCATCTACTTGACGGTAGCCTTGATCTAGTCTATGTCCAGCGATAGCACCAACAGTTATACCTAGCACTGCTGCCAATGGCGCTAACACTGGGCCGATAATTGGTACTGAACTTACTAATAGCCCCACAGCAGCTCCTAGAGCAATGCCTGTAGCTAAATTAGGATGTGCTTTGACAAACTCGATAATTTTGAGCAGAATAATTTTCCCTACAGCCAAAACTTTGTTACCAGATTTTTTCGTGTAGGTAGCCAACTCGTGCAATCTGATGGTGACTTCGTGGGGCAAGCCGAGATCATTTAACCAGACATACATATCGCTACTACTCATTGAATCGGCATCTACTTGCCAGAGAACCATTTTTAAGTTTGCTTGTGGGAGGGATAATACTTGTGTAGTCATTTTTTTACTCTGGTAAAGCTGTAATTGTTCATTTTCAAGATGATTGTGAATATAAAAGCTAAGTCTTGTCCAGTAAGAAAAAGTCCGATCAACAAGTATACACTTTTATATTATTAGCCAATTCATCCACATCAGAAAAAGCCGGACAAATTCCGTTAGGCCGGAAAAGCAAGAAAAAGTCGGATATAATTGGTAAAACTATGAAGCAGCCTAAACAGATGGACTTTCAATGAGTCTTAATGGTGACAGATAACCTAGTGTTTGTCAATACGGGAAAATACTTAGACGATCTGCAATAAATTATCCTGCTGGGGACTTTGCAAAGTCAAAAATACTCAAAAATAGCAGATAAATCTCACTGTACTGAATGTCACATTGTTAAAAATTATGCAATCCTTGGGACGGCGTTCATTAATTGAAAAAATCCAGGAGGGCGATCGCACATTTTTCACCCTTGGGCCCGTACTAAAAGAGTATGTCAAACAGGCTTGTTGCTGTCAGGTTTCATCAACGAGTAGTTGAGACTGACTGCATCGCAGCCGATTTAGCAACATTTCCTTCATCTCGATCGCTAAAACCCGTGCCAAACTCAGTATACTCCCGCACTCTAGGATGGCGAAAACCGAGTACAATATTTTCTTTCGGAACACCTGCTGCTAGTAAATCGGTAGCCACTCCTTCTTCGGTATCATCATATTGAATCCAGATTTTATCGCCAATTAAATTGATGTGAATTGGTGTAGCATGAAGGTACTTGTTCTCATTCCAACCAATATCCAAGACTAAGTAGCCTCCTCGTTCATCATCAAATAAAATTTGAGACTGATAGCCGTCAGGTATAGTATTGCGAAAGTTCGCGTGTTCCCGAAGTATGGTTTTGATAATTTCTTGGTATCTCAATCGGGTATCCATTGAAGTATTGCCTCACTTTTTTTATCAAAAACAAGCAGTTTAACAAGATTATTTTTTAATAAAATTTGCCCTAATTCTATGGTAAATACGCTATTGAAAACTTCCTCAGAAATAGCCAAATATAAATTTCGATCAATCTGCATTTCATTAAGCACTTGGCGGTAAAGAATGTACTGTCCTAAAGCTTGTTCCAAATCTTTTACATCCGATCGTCCCACAAAACTCTTGACCTCAACAACAATTTTTTGGGTTCCTTTTTCGGCATTAATTAGACGCTCTGCACCCAAGTCGGCCGATAAACGCTTGCGACCAATTTGCAGGGGAAATGGATCGTGAGTAATTATCCAGCCATCCTTCTGTAAGGCACGCTTAACTGTATCGTGATAAATATCTTTAGCTGGCACGCATTAGCTCTCAGGCTAGGAGGATTTACTGTAACCATTATATAATACGTTGAAACTTGTTACGATGGCCCTTTATCCCCCTATCATGCTTCAAATCCGCCGCCGTCCCCCCAGCACATCAGTCTCCGTACTCTACCTCAGCTACAAAATCGCCGTACCCGACGCCGAACCCCAGCACATCCTCGAAGAAATCGTCTGGCAAAAAGAAGTTGAAGTAGCCCAAAAGCGCGATCGCACGCCCTTAGCCGATCTTCACAAAAAACTCCCGTTTGCACCGCCCATCCGCGACTTCCTGGGCGCCCTCAAAAACGGTAAAACCACACCAGCAATCATCGCCGAAGTTAAAAAAGCTTCCCCCAGCAAAGGCGTAATTCGCGAAGATTTCAACCCAGTGGCGATCGCCCTAGCTTACCAACAAAACGGCGCTAGCTGCATCTCCGTACTCACCGATGAAAAGTTCTTTCAAGGCAGCTTCGACAACCTCGCTAAAATCCGTGCCGCCGTCGATTTACCCTTACTTTGCAAAGAGTTTATTATCTATCCCTACCAAATCTATCTCGCCCGCATTCACGGCGCCGATGCTGTATTGTTAATCGCAGCCATTCTATCTGACAAAGACTTACAATACTTTGTAAAAATTGTCAAGACTTTGGGGATGACTGCTTTAATAGAAGTTCACACTCTCGAAGAACTCGATCGAGTATTAACCCTACAAGGCGTCAACCTGATCGGCATCAACAACCGCAACCTAGCAGACTTTTCCGTCAGCCTAGAAACTACCGGTCAACTATTAGCCTCGCGACAAACCGAAATCCAAGCAAAAGGCATCCTCATCGTCAGCGAGTCAGGAATCCACACTCCCGACGACCTAGCTAAACTTGCCAGCGCCGGAGCAGAAGCCGTCCTCATCGGCGAATCTCTGGTCAAACAGCCCGATCCGGGTGCAGCTTTAGCCTCCCTTGCCGATCGCCCTCCCAGCCTGTGAAAGGCGAGACCGCTTGACAAACCACCCTTAATTCTGATAAAAAGTGATTAAGTAGGTAAATAATGAGAATTTCTAGCCTGCATCGACTCAAGCGCTACTGTAAAAAAGAAATAGCACTCAAAGCTATATTGCATAGAAATATTTTGCCAGAAAGCAATTAAATCTATTCTGTAAGCCTGTCGATCGCAAGATTTAGCGTGTCCAACGCCCCCAGCCCCGAATATTCGATCGGCAAAGCAGGGGTTATTGGACGGTTAGAAAACAAATAAAAAATCGGGCATCTAATGTTCACCGTGATGCCTCATGCAATTGCAATGGGGTATCGGTTCGCTGAGGTATGTTAGCTTTCATGGAGCCAATCCCCCTTCCTTCGTACATTCATTATGAATTGCTACTTCAATTGTTAGAGCGCAAAACGATGTTTGCTGTCAGTCCACAATCGCCGCAGCAGCAACAAGTGCACCAACTTATTATTACATTGCGTAAAGCCCTTGCCATTCAAAAGCAATTAGAACAAAGCTGCGAGCGATCGAACTTAGCGGTAGAACATCGCTGGTCTCTAAATGAAATTAACCAGAAGGGAGTTAAAAGTTAAAAAACTTAGAGTAGCGACGTGACGTATCGTATTTGATTTATTCTATATAACTCCCACAGAAAAACTTAGGACAATATCATGGACAACAAATTAATGCTGATGATTCCCGGCCCGACGCCGGTACCTGAAGCGGCATTGTTAGCGATGGCAAAACACCCGATGGGCCACCGCAGCAAGGAATTTGACGCGATTTTTGCAGAATGTACCGAAAACTTGAAATGGCTGCACCAAACCAAAAGTGACGTGCTGAGTTTAACGGTTTCTGGTACCGGCGCGATGGAAGCTGGGATAATTAATTTCTTGAGTGCGGGCGATCGAGTTTTAGTCGGCACCAACGGCAAATTTGGCGAACGTTGGGCTGAAGTCGCCGAAGCTTACGGTTTAAACGCCGAAATTATTAAAGCCGAGTGGGGTCAACCTTTAAACCCCGAACACTTCCGCGAAAAACTCGAAGCAGATACAGAGAAGCAAATCAAAGCTGTCATCATCACCCACTCGGAAACCTCCACCGGCGTCCTCAACGACCTCGAAACCATCAACCGCCACGTTAAAGCCCACGGTGAAGCTTTAATTATGGTCGATGCTGTCACTAGCTTAGGCGCTGTCAATATTCCGATGGACGCTTGGGGCATCGATGTCATTGCTTCGGGTTCTCAGAAAGCTTACATGATTCCTCCAGGTTTGGGTTTTGTGGCCGTCAGCCCCAAAGCTTGGGAAGCTTACAAAACTGCGAAACTGCCCCGCTATTATTTGGATTTGGGTAAATATAGCAAAGACGCTGCCAAAAATACCACTCCTTTTACTCCCCCTGTCAATATGTTTTTTGCCCTGCAAGCATCGCTGCAGATGATGAAAACAGAAGGGTTGGAAAATGTTTTCGCGCGACACAAACGGTTGATGACAACTACTCGCGCTGCTGTAAAAGCTTTAGGTTTGCCGTTGTTTGCCGCTGACGATGCCGCCAGCCCTGCGATTACTTCGGTTATGCCACCAGAATCCGTAGATGCTCAAAAAGTGCGGACTTTGATGAGAAAGAGATTTGACATTGCTCTCGCCGACGGACAAGACCATTTGAAAGGTAAAATCTTCCGAATCGGTCATTTGGGCTTTGTGTGCGATCGCGATATTCTAGCAGCAATTTCCTCTTTAGAAGTTGTGCTGAGCGAATTGGGTCATGAAGGCTACACTCCGGGTGCCGGCGTTGCCGCTGCTGCCAAATTCTTGGCTGAATCCTAATCTCAGTTGTTAAAGGATTTTAGATTTTGGATTATCTCTAAAATCTAAAATCCTTTTAATATGCTTCGGATAACCAATCAAAGATTTTATCCAACTGTTCGAGAGTGACTAAACCATATTGCCACAGAACCATCGGCAAGGAATTCGGGTCTTTATCACGCTGCCGCTGTTTGTCACCGCCACGACGTTCGGCGACAGCAATTGAGGCGGGAGAAATTGCCAACTCTTCTTGTAAAAATCGAATTAATCGAGTGTATTTAGCGGGTGCCATGTGATTTCACCTATAAGTATAGGACACCATTTTCTGATGTGAACCTGATGTTTTTGATGAGTAATAAGCCAGTTTTAAATTTGTCTTGTTACCGTCGATAGGTTTTAAAACGCTATTAGCGGTTGAACTGCCAAACGTAATGCTGAGTGCTACTGTAAAGCTAACCTTTCCCAAAAAGTGAAAGGTTTTGCAATTTTGCTGATGTCTGCCCGATCGACTGGTAATCGCGATCGAACCTAAACTGAATACCTCGGCATCTTTGCAGTGCGAATCAGAATAAATTCTGCTACCTAAAACTACTAAACCAGGTTCAGAGTTTAACTTCATCTGCCGAAATGCAGAATCCGCAAATCTACTTCGGCAAAATTAGTTAGATATTTCGATCAAACCCGAAACTGCTACCAGAAGTTAAGTTTGCCAATTACCGCCAATTAACTTGGCTCGTAGCATATTACTTTAGATAGGTTTAGTAGATTTAGCTCGATCGCCAGAACTTCCAGAGAATTTCTTTTCGTGTTGCTACACCTTGAGGCTGAGTATCGTCTCTCAGGATTGGTAACGAGTCGCTGACTCGTCTCATACCTGCGACCAAGAATCTACAGCTTCCGGAAACAAGCTCAAGTCCTGACTGACTGAGATCGACATCGTAGCAAATCTTTCGGTGTTTGTACTGAATGTTACATTAATATTCTAATAGATTTTATCAATTTTTGTAAAGTTTCTAAATTTTATCGGGTATTCCGAAGGCAGGGGGCTCTCTGGGCGATGGAAACCGGGGGATTATGTCTGTGTGCAGATTTTACGGAAACAGTCCGAAATTTTACTGGAAAAACTCGATTTCAATACGATCGCCCACTTTGACACCGAGTTCAGCAGCCCGCCCGCCCCGGAGTTCAATAACTCGATCGACAACAGTATCGGGCCCGTAGGTAGGACAAGGATCTTCAGTACAAGGAGGTGCAGAAACTTCGATCGCCTCAACCACCCCATCCCGCAGAAAAATCATATCCAGAGAAATCTTGCAATTTTTCATCCAAAAATTGACCCGCCGCGCCGGTTTAAACTCAAACAGCATTCCTCTGTCATCCGGCAAAGAAGTTCTGTACATTAAACCCATAGCCTGCTGTTCCACTGTTTTCGCCACTTCGAGTTCGATTGGGCGATCGCCTATCCGAGATCTAGCAGAAACAGGCAGCAGTTGACCCGATGTTGTCGCCGTCGGAGACTGAGCCGCCAAAATACCAGTAGCACCAGCATTGGCGATCGGTAAAGTCGGCGAACATCCCAGCAAAAATATACTTACTCCAATACCGAGCAAATTAGTTAAATAATTCATAATGATTTTAGATTTTAGATTTTAGATTTTAGATTGGGAATTGGACATTGGAACTAGCCAACAGTCAACAGTCAACAGTCAACAGTCAACAGTCAACAGACTTCTTCAAGCTTCGCGCATCACATAGCCAACACCGCGCACCGTCTGAATCAAGCGCTTTTCGCCTTCATCTTCAATCTTGAGTCGTAGATAACGGATGTAAACCTCAATCACATTCGACTCACCCAAAAAGTCGTAACCCCAAACATTTTCGAGAATTTGTTCCCGAGTCAAAACCTCGCGGGGATGTTCCATCAAATACTTTAGCAGCTCAAATTCCTTCATCGTCAGGTCGATCGCCCGTCCATTGCGTAAGGCCCGCCTAGAGGCCAAATCCAAAACTAAATCGCCAAACCTCAATTGTTCGTTACTGGTGTTATCCGGCTGCAAATACAAGCGCACCAACTGCAAAAACTCCTCAGTGCGGTAAGGTTTGAGAAAATAATCATCCGCCCCAGCTTCCAGACAAGCTACGCGATCGTCAACTGTATCACGACCGACCAATAACAGCACCGGCACCCGATTGCCACTACTTCTGAGGTAAGAACACAGTGATAGCCCCGATTCAGCGCCAAGTATGCGATCGATTACAATCAAAGCTGGCTGCAATTCACGGGCTAAATTTTGGCCAGTGGCGGTATTAGAAGCCACTACCGGTTCGTAGCCGGAGGATTTTAAGTCGAGACTCAAGTGTCCGGCGAGAACTTCGTCTGTTTCAACTAGCAGGACACAGGGATTGCGATCGAGAGTAATTGCAGCCATTGAATTGACCGATGTAGATCATAACTGTTCTAGCACGTCTTAAGGAAGAGAGGGAGAGTGGGAGAGAGGGAGAGGGGGAGAGGGGGAGAGGGGGAGAATGAGAGAATTACCAATTAAGCTATTTGGCATTTAAATTGAAACTTGATCGCCCCGGGCTATCCAGCCCGCCCCACAAGAGTTTAAGTAAACAGTAGCTTACAAATTAAATGCGCTACAGCTTACCAATTACCAAATTGAATAATTTATGACGATCATCGTATTCGGCAGTATCAACATCGACCTAGCAGCAAAAACTCCCCGGTTGCCACAGCCTGGGGAAACTATCATCGGTAGCAATTTTTTCACGGCCGGCGGCGGCAAAGGAGCAAATCAAGCCGTCGCCGCCGCCCGTCTCGGCACTTCTACCCACATCATCGGCCGCGTCGGCAACGATAAATTTGCTGAACAATTATTGACAAATTTACAATCTTATGGTCTAAGTACAGACAATGTATTAATAGATCAAAACACTCATTCAGGTGTGGCAATTATCGCCGTAGACGAGACAGGTCAAAATAATATTATTGTGATTCCGGGCGCGAATAACAATGTCGGTGAAGCAGATATAGAACGTCTCAAAAAACTTTTAACAGCAGCTACATCTTTGCTGTTACAGTTAGAAATTCCCCTGGAAGTTGTCCAAAAAGCTGCGGAAGCTGCTCGTCAAGCGGGGGTGCGAGTTATTCTCGATCCAGCACCGGCTAGGGCGGATTTGCCACTAGAACTTTATCCGCTAATTGACATTATCACGCCGAATGAAGTGGAAGCCAGTCAGTTAGTCGGTTTTCGGGTGAATGACACGGAAACAGCGATTGTAGCTGCCAAACACTTGCAGGAGCGTGGGGTGAAGAATGTTATTGTCAAATTGGGCGATCGCGGGGCTGTTGCTGTTACGGCGGATGAAACGTTTTTTGTACCGGCTTTTGCTGTAGAGGCGATCGACACTGTGGCTGCTGGCGATGCTTTTAACGGCGGGTTGGCCTCTGCATTAGATGCCGGTTTGTCTTTGTCGGAGGCGGTGGTGTGGGGCTGTGCAGCGGGTGCTCTGTGTGCAACTAAAGTGGGTGCTCAGGTTGCTATGTGCGATCGGGCAACTTTTGATAATTTTTTGCATAATTTAACTTGAATTTGTCAGGTGCCGAAGGCGCACCCTACTTTAACTTGTAAAGCGCGCATTAGTTTATACTAATTCTAAAAA
>NZ_JAUBTR010000034.1:23492-63387 GCF_036705045.1 Microcoleus sp. BR0-C5 | reverse complement strand
ATCATGCAACAGTAGCTGTAGGGTGCGTCGCCCTAGAAAAATTATCAAAAAAAGCGACTATCTCACAGCGACGCACCTTACTGTAAAGCGCGCATTAGTTTATACTAATTCTAAAAAATCATGCAACAGTAGCTGTAGGGTGCGTCGCCCTAGAAAAATTATCAAAAAAAGCGACTATCTCACAGCGACGCACCGGTGCATACCGTCTTTCAGGAAACAAACCAAAAATTCATAACTGTTGCAAAATTTTGGAGAAGTGGTATAATTTGTAATTTGTCAGGTGCGCCGAAGAGCACCCTACTTGAACTACTTTTCAGGCCGCTGAATAATTGTTTCAACTACCCGCCGCTTCACTTTTGGATCGATACCAATCAGCCGCACGTATTCGCCGCCGTGTTCCGCCAAACAAGTTTCTAAAGATGCAACCACATCTTTTTCCTGTGCAGTTTGAATCGTGGCGCAACTTTGCCAAGAACCAGTTTTAAATCGGCGATTATCTGCATATTCCATGCCAATTTTGCAGCCTCTTCCTAATAACTGCTTTACTTGTTCCAATACCTCAGAACTCAGCCGCGCCGCATGACCGTTACCACCTTCAGAACTTGGCTCGACGTAAGCCTTATAATATTTGGATGACGGGTCGTTTAATTGACTTTGCGTGGGTTCAGCAGCAGGAACATTGGCGCTTCCTGGAACGTTAAACAGGCGCGATTGGTTGTATTCATCTACTAAGCGCATTTCCTGAATCCGCTTTTGTTGACCCACCATCAAACTGCCCATTTCTAATAAATGAGCGAGGCTGAAATTCGGGTTCTGGAAATCTGGCGCTGCTTCCAAAGTGTTTACCAAACGCTTAGAAACTCGCTCAATTCCTATTTTGTGAATAAATTCACGGATTTGTTCGTCATAAATGCGCGATCGCAAAGCGCTAAAAAAGTCGATCGACTGATCGATAAAATTATCAACTAACCCCACAATTTCGGTTTTTGACAATTTGTCAGACTCAAAAATTCCCCCAACAATCCCAATTTTATCATCCCGGCTCGGTTCCCAATAAAACTTTTCCATCCGCCCGTCGCGAATCAGTGGCGCGTACAGCGTAGAAAAGTCATTTCCGGTGACAATAATCGGCACTCGGTGCAGCGGCGTGCTGTCATAACTTCCCGGTAACTGCACGTTAGTTGGATTGTCAGCAATATTCATCAGAGTCGCATTGACCATCTGAGTATTGACAGTATATTGAGTAGTAGTATCGAACCTGCCAGCACCGGCATCCAAATCGTTAATAAAGATGGCGCACATCTCGCCGCGCACCCGAATTTGCTCCGCCGCTTCCCGGTAGCGCAAGCGAATTAAACGCGCCGGATCTCCTGCATCCGGGCTTTCTAATTCCCCGCCAGATATCATCACTGGTTCAAAGCCCATCCGCCGAAAAACCAGCTCGGTTTGAAAAGTTTTGCCTTCTCCTTTGCGGCCGTGAATTCCCAAAATTAGGGGAACTCTTACCCCGGGCAAATTTAAAAAGTTCTTAGTGACGTGCACCGCAACTTTATCGAGAAAGTTAGGAGAAATGTAATAACTCATCAGTAGATTTGTGAGGGATTAATTGATGTTACTGTTATGATTTTATGACAAAACTAACAGCCTGCACCGCTAACCTGGATTTTTACCGTACAATCGAGGTCTACATATTATGTGTTAAGGAGCGATTCGTGAGTCCAGAAACCTTATTAAAAGAACCAACCGTGCAAGCCGAAGCCAGTCCCTTCAGTTCTGAGAGCTTCGACAGCTATGTAATGACGACTTACGGGCGTTTTGCGATCGCCCTAGAACGGGGCCTCGGCTGCCGCGTTTGGGATACCGAGGGCCGCGAATATCTCGATTTTGTGGCGGGTATTGCTACCTGCACTCTGGGACACGCCCACCCGGCAATGATTGCAGCGGTAACTCAGCAAATTCAGACCCTGCACCACGTTTCTAACCTTTATTATATCCCCGTACAGGGCGAGCTGGCAAAGTGGCTTGTAGACCATTCTTGTGCGGACAGAGCCTTCTTTTGCAACTCCGGCGCGGAAGCTAATGAAGCGGCAATTAAACTCGCCCGCAAGTACGCCCACGAAAAATTAAATATCTCGAATCCGACAATCATTACCGCCGTTGCGAGTTTCCACGGGCGGACTTTGGCGACAATTACGGCAACGGGACAGCCTAAATATCAAAAGGGTTTTAGCCCTTTGGTTCCCGGATTTCACTACGTGCCCTACAACGATATTAGTGCGATCGAAAGTGCGATCGAGCAACTCGACAAAGACGAACGCCAAGTAGCTGCAATTATGCTGGAAGCGCTGCAAGGCGAAGGCGGAGTTCGCCCCGGAGATATCGCCTACTTCCAGCGCATTCGGGAAATTTGCGACGAAAAAGGCATTTTGCTCATTCTCGACGAAGTGCAAGTCGGGATGGGACGCAGCGGCAAATACTGGGGTTACGAAAACCTCGGCATTGAACCGGATATCTTTACGTCTGCCAAAGGATTGGGCGGCGGTATCCCGATCGGCGCTATGCTGTGCAAATCTTCCTGCGATGTATTTGAACCGGGAAGTCACGCCAGCACATTCGGCGGCAATCCTTTTGCTTGCGCTGTCGCTTTGTGCGTTTGCCAAACTTTAGAAGGGGAAAACCTTCTGGAAAACGTGCAGCAGCGCGGGGAACAGTTGAAAGCAGGGCTCAACAAGTTGGCGGCCGCATATCCGCATTTAATTGCTGAGGTGCGCGGCTGGGGTTTGATTGTCGGAATGGAATTGCAAGCTGACATCGAACTGACATCGGCGGATATCGTCAAATCTGCCATCGCCGCAGGAGTTTTGTTGGTTCCAGCAGGGCCGAAAGTGCTGAGGTTTGTCCCGCCGCTGATTGTCTCTGCTGCTGAAGTCGATCGAGCTCTGCAGGCAGTGGAGTCAGCCTTGCGTTCTCAAGCGGTACAGTAAAATCTACGGAGTTGATTTTTGTTAACTGTAGCGCTGAAACTCGCGCAATATCATAGATAACTCGCTTAGTCGAGGACACACTCTTCCTCAGAAACCGAGTTTCTTTCGAGATTTCTCGTTACCAAACCCAATAGTTTCCCAGAAGCCCGGTTTCTTAGCGTAAGTCCGATCAGAGTAAAAGTAAACCCGTCCCGCTGCAAGTCTGTCGGGGCGGGTTTGTCAAATTTAGATAGAACTCTCTGTGAATCCTGGTTTAACTATTTCGCGCCCTTCCAACTCAACTGAGTACCGTTATAGTGGGAAGGGCGGGTGACGACGATTGCATCCTCAAGTAATTTTGGGGAGCTCTTTCAAGAGAGAAAATATGTAATCCTCGTCACAAAATTTTTCCGTAATGCTTTGATCATCAACTGTATATTGTGAGAGAATAGAAGAACCAAGGAGGTGATGTTGATTGCTACACAAGGCTATCCAAGTTCGTTTGTATCCTACCCAAAATCAACAAATACAAGTAGCTTCAACTTTTGGGGGTGCGCGTTGGTGGTCTAATTATGGTCTAAATAAATCAATTGAAGTTTATAAAAAAACTGGTAAAGGACTTGGCTGCTTCGGGTTCAACACACTTTTACCGACTCTCAAAAAATTAGATAAAAGTGGAGGGTTAGGTGAGTTTTACCGCAAATTTTTGCTATTTACTACGCTCAAGTTAACCACTGCCTACAAACTTTTTTTTGAGGGATTTGCTGGGTTTTATAAGTTCCCATCTCAAGATAAAAAACAGTCATTTCAGTATCCTCAAAACGTCAAATTTGTAGGGGTTACTAGGATTTTCCGCTATAGGCAAATAACTAAGCCCAAAATAAATAGATATAGATTAAGTGAGGGTAAAATTCATAATTCAATTATTAGTAAAAAATATTCAGGGAAATATCTTGCATCTATACTGACTGAAATTAAAGCTGAGAGCCAGACAACAAAAGAAGGTAGGATTGCGGGCATTGATTTAGGATTGAAATACTTTGCTGTCCCGGATGATGAAAAAGTATCTAAATATGACTTTAATGCTAAGCATTTTGCCAAGCATGAGAAGAACTTGAAGCGCAGGCAGCAAAAGTTAACAGACCAGCAGAAAAAAAGTAATTCTGAATACAAATATAGAAAAGCTGTGACCAAGGTATGCGAACGGTTTAGGAATTGGTGGCAAGATTTTCTACAGAAACTTAGTTATAAGTTGGTCAGCGATCGCCTCGCGGTCATAGTAGAAAAATTTCATTTCTGGGACATGATTCGCAATTCCAATTTGGCGAAAGCAATATCAGATGAGGTTTTGGGAAGTTTTACCAACTTCTTAGCCTACAAGTTGGAACGCAAAGGCGGGAACTTAGTCGAGATTGATAGAGGGGTTTCCAGTTCCAAACTCTGTTCTAATTGTTTCCATCCAATGACCGAGATGCCATTAGATATGAGGAAAGGGACTTGTCCTCACTGTGCTACCGATCGCGATCGGGAGGGGAACGCAGCGATAAAGATGAAAGCAGAAGGTATCAAAATACTAAAGACGGAAGGTTCAGCCGTTTCGGCTTTAGGAGGCGAGGTAAGACCAAAGCTGGGACGAAAGTCTCAGCTAAGGTACTCGCCTATGAGTACAGAAGCCCCTACTATATTCGGTACTACGATTTAGGGGTGGGTAGTTCACTTGGTTGCAGGGAAGCAGCGCTCCTATGGTTAATAGTTTGGCGGAATGCACGATGGATGAACAGCGTCGCAAAACAGATGTTAATATGCTCCAAGCGCTGCTGGAAAATCCTGGGGACTCAGGAATAGATTTGATTTTGAGGACGAACCCAAAGTCGATAGACTTTGGGTTCGTGCAAACGCTTTATTTGGAAGAAGTGGCACTGACGCGAGAAAGCTTGCTGAAAGCTGCAAAATTTTTCCAAAGGGCGATCGCACCCTTAGAATCTGCAAAAGGGAATTATAAATTGCCCGCAACCGGGGCAGCATATCTGGCTTTTTTAGCAGAAGTATTGCAGGCAGTGGCGCGCGGCGCTGATTCGCAGCACCTGTACTCGCTGCTGAGAAACAATTTAGATAAACTCGACCAGAATTTCGCACAACTGCTGCGCTGCTGGGCAAATTTGGTGTTTTCTGCTGCCAAAGAATCGGAGACTAGGCGCATTGCAGCCTTAATCGGCAATCTGAGCAACAAAATTGGGCGGTTTCCCCTCGGCAGCAAGGCTCATAACTTGGAAATCGAAATTGCTGGTTACGAAACAGTTGCTAAGGTGTTTACCCGCAAAGAATTTCCCCAAGAATGGGCGGTGATGCAAAACAATCTGGGCAATGCTTATAGCGATCGTCCCAAAGGTGATAAGGCTCAAAATATCGAACAGGCGATCGCTTGCTTTGAAAATGCCCTACAAGTACGCACTCCCGAACAGTACCCGGAACAGTGGGCGACGCTGCAAAACAATCTGGGCAACGCTTACAGCGAACGTCTCAGGGGATCTCCGGCAGACAATCTAGAACAGGCGATCGCCTGCTTTGAAAATGCCCTGCGAGTTCGCAGCCGCGAGGCTTTTGGGCAAGAGTGGGCGAGCACTCAAAACAATCTCGGCCGTGCTTACAGTCGGCGGCTGCGGGGCAACCGAGCCCAAAATCTGGAACTGGCCGTCGCTTGCTACCAGAATGCTTTGCAAGTCTACAACCGCAAGGTGTTTCCCCGGCGTTGGGCAACAACTCAAAATAATTTGGCAAATGCTTACTGCGAGTTGCAGCAGGGCAACCGAGCTGAAAATCTAGAATACGCGGTTACGTGCTATCAGAGAGCTTTGCAGGTGCGGACTCGGGAAGCTTTTCCGCTGCAGTGGGCGACAACTCAAAGGAATTTGGGCAGGGTGTTTGTCGATCGCATCAAAGGCGATCCGGTGGAAAATTTGGAAATGGCGATCGTCTGCTATCAAAATGCTTTACAAGTCTACACCCGCATTAAATTTCCCGAAGTCTGGGCTTCGATCCAAACTTACCTCGGTAGGATATACAGTCGGCGGGTGAAAGGGGAAAAAGCCGAAAATTTGGAAATGGCGATCGTCTGCTATCAAAATGCTTTGCTATTTTGCAACCGCCAAAAAACTCCCGAACGCTGGGCAATTCTGTGTGCCTACCTCGGCCGCGCTTTCTGCGAACACCTGAAAGGGGAAAAAAACCGCAATCTCAAAAGCGCGATCGCCTGCTATCAAAATGCGGGCGAAGTCTACACCAGGCAGGCATATCCCAACCGCTGGGCAATGCTGCAAATTTATCTCGGCAGGGCTTATTCGCAACTGACAGAGACGGAAAACTTGTCCCACATGGAAAGCGCGATCGGCTGCTATCACAGTGCCTGTCAAGTCTACACTCGCGAAACCTATCCCCACCGCTGGGCTGAAATTTTATTTTATTTAGGTCAAGCTTACCGAGTTCGAGGCGACTTGCTTCGCGCCTACGGGGTTTTTACTGCTGCTGTCGATACTGTGGAATTCTTGCGTTGCGAAGTTGGGGTTGATACAGTCGATTTTGGCGATCGGACGAGTACCGCAAAAGTCAAATTAACCCGCACCTGGGCTGGACTCTATAAATGCCTGGTGCAAGTTTGCCTGGAACTCGGCGCCACCCAACCTGAATATTACGCTAAGGCTCTGGAATACGCCGAACGCCACAAAAATCGGAATTTGGTAGAACTGCTGGTTAAATGCCACTTGACTCCGAAAGCCGAAATTCCTGCAGCGGTGCGAAGCGAGTTGGAGTCGCTGCAACAGGAAATAGCGGGGGAACAGCGGCACCAAGAACAGGGAGAACCTGAGCCGAACACGACCTTGATTTCTGAGGGCGATAGCCAAGGTTTGAGCAGCGGTTCTCTACTGCCGAACTCGGACTTCATGCACTTAAATCAATTGTGGAAGCAGTTTGATAGGTTGATTGCGCGGGAGGTGCAGGCAAACGACCCTTTCTTCAGCCTAGCTCACAAAGTTGAACCGATCGCTTTCGAGCAAATTCGCCAATTGTTGCCTGATGACAATTGCGCTGCTGTGGTGTGGGCGAGTTTGGGGGAGTTGCTGGTTGCTTTTGTGGTGGTAAAGAGTGCACAATATCCCGCCGTTCACCTGTGTTCGTCGGAAAATGCTTTGGCTGCCGAAAGTTGGGGTCAGGAGTACCTCACCGCTTATTCTGAACAAAAAGGTCGCTGGATCAATCATCTCCCGACTCGCCTCAAACGCTTGGCTACGATGCTGGAAATCGATCAAGTGGTGGCGCTGATTCCCGATAATTGCGATCGGCTGATTTTTGTGCCGCACCGATTTTTGCACGCTTTGCCACTCCACGCTTTGCCTTTGGCGGGGAGAGACGGGTTTGAGGATGGTGGGGGAATTTTTAGGTCTGGGTGGAGCGATCGCAGCGGTTTTGAGGTGGAAACCTACAGCCTTTCGGATTTTTCTCAAAGTTCGTCTTTTGGGGACGTTGCAGCGCCTGCTGCTTATTTGATCGATCGATTTGCCGGAGGAATTCGCTATGCTCCTAGCTGTCAGCTATTGCTGTTGAGACAAAGTGCACACGGAGCGGCTATTGGTAGGTACAAACCCGGTTTGCAGCAGCTTTTGGCAATTCCAACTTTCACCAGAGATGCGTTCTACAGCAACATTGAAATTGGCAAGATTTCCCAGTATTTTGCCAGTACAGAAGTTGTGCGCCATAAGCCGGCAATTAAAGAGGCTTTTTCCCAAGAAATCTCTGCTAATAATGGGGATTTGCCCCAACAAATAGGGCAGTTGCAGCATAAAAAATGCGCTCATTTTGCTTGTTTTAGTTTGCTTAATTTGGCTTGTCCACTGAAATCCGCAGTGTTTTTGAGGAATGATTCTCTGAGTTTGGAGGAAATTTTTAATCTGGATTTTAGACAATATTTTTTAGTTACTTTATCGGGTTGCGAAATTGCCGCTGGCGGAGTTAGCGGTGCTGGAGGAGATTTTGTGGGTTTGTCGGCGGGTTTGTTGTATGCTGGCACGTCTAGTGTGGTTAGCAGTCTTTGGAAGGTGAACGATGTTTCTGCCCTGCTGTTGACGAGCAAGTTTTATGAAAATCTGGGACGGTTTTCTCGGTTGCAGGTGGGAGATGTGGCGATCGCCCTGGGGGACGCTCAAAGGTGGCTGCGGGATTTGACTAGCGAGGAATTGGAGGTGTTGCTGGCGGATTTTCAACCTCAAATTTCGCAAATGTTCGATCGGCTTTCTCAAAGTTCTCGCCTGATTGCGGAGGCTTCTTTGCAGCAAATCCGCAACCGCAAACCCTATCCTTTTGCCAATCCTTATTATTGGGCGGCTTTTACTGCTGCTGGGGTTTAGTGATTAGTTATTAGTTATTAGTGATTAGTCATTAGTCATTAGTCATCAGTCAACAGTCAACAGTCATCAGTCAACAGTCAACAGTCATCAGTCAACTGTCAACAGTTATTAGTCATTTAAAAACCCGACACTAACAACTTATTTAAAGTTATCAACGTCGGGTATAAATTCAACAAATTACCGCAAAAATTTAGGACTTTTTGCCGAAAATTTGTTCTTTCAAGGCTTGAATTTCTTGGCCTAATTGTTGCCTGTTGGACGATCGCAGCAAATAGCGGTAGACAAACCACCCGGTGTATCCGATACCAATTAGCTCGAATGTCGGTGCTAGCAGGGGGATGTCGTTGAGTTCGTCTATTACGCCCAAAAGCACTTTCAAAGAGACAATCGAGGCTACAATTACACCGATAACAGTCAGGGGACTTTTGTACTGCTCGTAAAAGCTGCCAATGTAAGCGGGAAACTCAGACAAAATTGAGATAATTTGTTCTTTGATCTGCTGGGTCTGACTTGGCGGTTCTTCGGTAATTATGACTTTTGTTGTACCGCTTGAACTGTCTGCTTCATTTCCGGCAGGAATTTCGGTGATGATAACGGTTGTTTCTGGTTCGTTTGATGAAGTCATTTCTCCACTCGCAATAGTTGTTTGCTGGTTGGCGGCAGGTATTTCAACTGCTGCTGCGACTGTTTCAAGAGTCGGTATTTCGACTGCTGCAACCTCCCCGTCGGTTGGTTCAAGAGCCGACACTTCGCCTGTTTCTGAAGTCGGTATTTCGACTGCTGTAACTTCCACTGCTGGTTCGACAGTCGGCGTTTCGACTGTTTCGAGCGCAAGTTTTTCGACTTCTGAAACCTCTGCTGCTGATGGTTCAACAACCGGGGTTTCGATTGTTTCAATAGTCGGTGTTTCGACTTTTGAAACCTCCGCTGCTGACTGTTCTTTAGCAGAAGTTTCGGCGACTGTTTCTGCCTTTGGTTGTTCTGGGGTAGAAGTTTCGTCCGCGACACCAACAGCCGGCAAATTCAAGTTGCTAATGGCATCAAGCAAACGGGTTTTAGCCGTTCCTCGCTGGTGAAGGATTACCCAAGATTCTATCAGGTCGGGGCCGTGCATTGCACCTGTCAGAGCGGCTCTGAGCGATCGCATAATTAGCCCTTTGTTAAGATTTTTCTCTTTACTGAGCTTTTTAGTGATTTTCTGAGCTTCCGCTGATGTCAGGGACGAATGACTTTCCATCGCTTCTACAACTGCTTGTAAAGCCTGTGCAGCCCCTGGTTGTTGCAATTGTGCGAGTGCTTCTTCTTCGTATTCCACCGTGGTGGAGAAGAAAACCTTACACATATCCACAGCATCGGTTAAGCGAACGAGACTCGGGCCGATTAAAGCAGCTATTTGTTCGAGCCAGGGGCGATCGGCCTCCAAGTCAAACTCATAACCGCCTTTCTGCCACCAATAAGGTATCAGCAAATCTGTCAATTGTGGCACTGGCATTTTGTGCAGGTATTGACTGTTTAGCCAATTGAGTTTATCCCAATCAAATTTTGCACCAGCTTTGTTGACTCGATAGAATGTAAATAATTCTGCTGCTTCCGACAGTGTAAATATTTCCTGCGTTGAATCCGGCGGAGTCCAACCGAGCAAAGTCATGTAATTGACTAAAGCTTCGGGGAGGTAGCCCATATCTTTGAAGTCAGAAATCGAGGTTACGCCGTCGCGTTTAGAAAGTTTTTGCCCTTGCGTGTTTAAAATCAGTGGCGTGTGGGCAAATTCTGGGATTGTCGCACCCAAAGCTTCGTAGAGCAATATTTGTTTCGGAGTATTGCCGATGTGATCTTCGCCACGGATGACGTGGGTGATGGCCATGTCGATGTCATCGACAACTACTGCGAGGTTGTAGAGGGGTTGGCCGATAACGCCGCCGCTGGATGCACGGGCAATTACCATATCGCCGCCGAGGTCGCTACCTTTCCAGGTTACGGTGTCGCGTACCATGTCGTTCCAAGCGATGGTGCGATCGTCGTCGATGATAAACCGAATCACAGCTTGTCGCCCTTCGCCTTCAAAAGCTGCGCGCTCTTTGCTTGTCAAGTTGCGGTGCCGGTTGTCGTAGCGGGGGGCTTGTTTGTTGGCTTTTTGTGCTTCCCGCATTTCGTCGAGTTCTTCCGACGTGGTGTAGCAGCGGTAGGCGAGTCCATTGTCGAGAAGGGTTTGGACTGCTTGGCGGTATATTTCCAGACGTTGGGACTGAAAACTCGGGCCTTCGTCCCACTCCATACCCAGCCAGGTGAGGCCTTCGAGGATGTTATCGGTGTATTCGCTTTTAGAACGTTCTACGTCTGTGTCTTCTACCCGCAGAATGAACTTGCCGCCTTGGTTGCGGGCAAACAGCCAGTTGAATACGGCGGTTCTGGCGGTACCGATGTGTAGGTTTCCGGTGGGACTGGGGGCTAGACGGACTCTGACATTCATGTAGATTTTTGCTTTTAGATTGGGGGCGATTTGCTGGTTGGGGGAATAGCTGATGTTTAAGACTTTAAATTTTATTATACTTTGTTGCCGAATTAACAGTTGTGCTTGGCAGGTGCTTTGCCTCGAATTGTTTGATATTGGACTATCGGGCGATCGGGCGAAAATCTCCGCCCAGGCACTAGAAGGCATCTTGATGATATTAGCATTGCGGGCGGCCAAGACTGGATGCACCTTTGGGACTATTTTTCACACCACAAATAACTGCTTTAGGAGTACCCAAGGTGCACCTGATAACTATGGATGCTTGTAAAATGTTTGTGTGCGATCGACGACATTAAAATATATTTCTCTATGTCTGCTGCTAAAACCGAGTTTTCCGAATCTGTTGCGCCCTCACCCGAGTCTGTTGCCGCTGCTTGGCAGATTGAGTTACTGTACGACGGTGAATGTCCTCTGTGCGTGCGGGAGGTTAATTTCTTAAAAAAACGCGATGCGGGGCGAGGTTTAGTGTCCTTTGTGGATATTGCGGATGATGGCTACAACCCGGAGGCCCACGGCGGAATCGACTACGAAACGGCGATGGGGCGGATTCACGCGATATTACCCGACGGTACGGCAATTAAAAATGTGGAGGTTTTTCGCCGTACCTACGAGATTTTAGGGATGGGATGGATTTATGCTGTGACTAAGTTACCAGCGATCGGGGCGATCGCCAATTGGCTGTACGGAATTTGGGCAGACTGGCGGCTGAAGCTGACGGGAAGGCCGGATTTAGCAACTCTTATGAGATCACGAACTCAGCGAATCGAGTGCGAAAGTCAAGGCCGCTGCCAACCAAACTCGAAATGAGTCATATTTAATAAGTTCGATCAATCCATCAGAATATCTCAGCAGAAACAGACTGCAACTAACCTTAAAGATGGACTACTATTAAAGGTGAAAAAATGCAAGATGCAGGCTATACAGTCTTCATGGGCTTCGGTGGTATCTGGATACTTATGGGAATTGCCGCTGTGATTTTCCTGTTCAAATCGGACGGTCAAAAACTTAGGTTTGGCAAATGGGGATTGCTAGTTGCTATTCCGATTCTGGTGCCCATCGTCCTAGTTTTGACATATCAGATCGCCCGACCATTTATTTCCTCGCACCTTTGAGCGCTGCTGGAAGTCGATCTTTAAATTTAATTATAGGCAAAGATTGTGGGGAACTTGTGAGGAAAGTTGTAGGAAAGGGGGATAAATGTTAGGAGTCGTTGATGGGGGTGGGTGGAGAATCGGCTACAACCTCACGCTGGCTTAACTTTGAGGCTTTACGGATCACCTTGTACTACACCCTCACCGATAACTCAGGTGGTACAACGACCAAGATAAGTGGCGGCACATAACTTTTGGAACTCTACCAAAGGCTTGGGTCAGTCCGCTGCGATCGCGAACGCGGACTCAAATTTTATGTTACAATGCACTACAAAAGGTAAGCTAGATAGATTATCTTTAACTTTAATCAATAACTGACAACCTACGCTATGTCACAATTTAAGGCTGTCCCATTGTTGAATGCAGAAGACTTTGAGAGGTATCAATGGACAGAGATACTAGACCGAGCAAACCCTAATGAATGCTGGAATTACTACGATAAATTTCAAGCGAAAGCCAAAGCCTATCAATTATCTGGTGACACGCTAGGGCAAGAAATTTTCAAATTTTTGAGTGAAATTACCTCTGTTTTCATGGAGCCTTTTGGATTGAATAGTACCTCTACTTTAGAAGAGACTATTTTACCAGAGACTATGTTAGGGGTTTTATCTGACGATCAACTCGCTTTGTTAAGGGAGTTAGTTGTCAGGGTAATTGAGCCCGAAATGCGGGCAAGAATAGCTGATATCCTCTGGATTTGTTGTAAACGAGATCCAGAAAGGAGTAGACCTATTCAGATGGCTAAAGTGGCTGTAGAGTCATATCTTCAAGCTGCTAAAAATCTTGAAAACACAGAAAATCAGAAAACTTGCGATGAAAGGCTACAGCGAGCAGCACAATTAGCCCCTCTAGTTGATGGGAAGAAGAGTACAGAAATGCGCTGCATAGTGATTTCTCACATTGAGCAACTTATAGAGCGTTATGCAGTTGTAGAAAATGAGTTTATAACAGGTAGTGCAATGCAGGTACTTCAGGAGTATTTAAGGAAAAGCCGCAGTGTTATTAAGAGTAACAACCTTCCACTCTATGCAGCAAAGTATGCAGCAGTTGCCGCTCAAAAGGCAGTTTTTGCAGAAAACTTTCAAGACTACCATAAAGCTTTTTTTCAGAAGATAGCGTACCGCCAGATAGAAAGCGATTGGTACAAGATAGCTAATGATAAAGAGGCTGAACGTAATGCAAGATTCAATCTTGCAGAAGTTGAGGTTTGGTATGCTCAACAGGCATTAGTTAGAAATGAGCCTAATTCCTACATTGTAGCTGCTGGGAGACTTAAAAATGCAATCGCAGCCTTCAGAAAGATTGAAGATAGGTTTGGAAAAAAACAAGATACCTCCGATCGCATACAAGACTTACACAAACAAATGCTTGATAACCAGAGAGAATCAATGTCTCTAATGGTTACTATTCCTATTGCTAAACCAGAGAAGTTTGATGACCCTGAAATGCAAAAAGTAGCAAGAGATATTGTGCGAGGTAAGCCATTATGTGATGCCCTGTACTCTCTGGCATTTGGATGCAAGCTAATTCGCGATCTGGCAGATATTCAGGTAGAAGCAAAAGCAGATAAAAGTTCTCATTTAATTCCAACAGCTTTTATAGATGAAGAGGGAAAAACAAAAGCTATTAGTGGAGATGGCGAAGATTGTTTAGAGAATTCAATGTTTAGAATCGCTACTTTCTATCAGAGCTGGTATGCGCTAAATTTTATTGTTCCTGCTTGCAATCAAATTTGTTCTGAGCATAGTGTGCATTTGGAAGATTTATCTTTTGTCGTTGTTGAGAATCCATTTATTCCAAAAGGGCGTGAACCTCTTTATGCAAGAGGTTTATTAGCTGGCTTACAGGGAGATCCAGTAATTGCTGCACATCTATTAATTCCACAGCTAGAAAACTCCTTGCGTCATATTCTGAAGCAAAAAGGCTCTATTGCTTCCAATCTCACCTCTACCATGATTCAGGATGAGTACACTCTCAATAAAGTTCTCGATGTGCCTGATTTAAAGCAGATTTTGAATGAAAATACAATTTTTACTCTCAAGGGTTTACTCGTTGAACGAATGGGTTCTAATCTCAGGAATGAGATTTGTCATGGCTTATTTAGTCACAATCAATTCTTTACACCACAACTAGCCTATCTCTGGTGGTTAACGCTGTACTTATGTCTTATGCCAACTTACAGACAATGGGTTGAGAATGAAGATAAATGATAGAGATAGAGTCATACTATTGCTGCAATCGCACCACCAATGGGGCTGCGGCTGCAACTGGTGCTTCTTCGTCCGGGTCATCATCGGCATATTCATCTATCCCAGTCCCTAAAGTTTCAGCTTCCCCCTCAATTTCTCTGGCATCTTCATCCCTGGCATCTCTGGGGATCAGGACACCCGTGATGAATGCGTTGCGGGGTTCTTGATTGCTTGGCAGAACTTCGTAACAAGACTGTCTGGGGCCAAGAATTTCTTGTCCGAGACTCAGTAGCCGTTCTGTGCGGCTGACACAATTTACCTTCTGATGTCGATTCGGGGTGTGTAAAACAAACGCTTGTACTGTGAAAACTCAGTACCAGCGGTTATTTTTCAGCATATCGCCTTTTTCAGCAATCTGAACATTTTCTATTTTGAACGGGACAGACGGGGCTCGAACCCGCAACTTCCGCCGTGACAGGGCGGTGCTCTAACCAATTGAACTACTGTCCCTCGTTTTGCCGTTTTTTCAGGCACAATTTCTATTATGCCTATAACCTCACCCTTTGTCAAGAGGTTTTTTGAACTTTTATTTGGAAGCCCAAAATCTGAGTCTCTTGCAACAGGCCGAAGTTGTTGTCGCTCACCAAAATCAGACCTCTGCTAGCATCCGCCAGGGCGGGGCCAAATGTCAACCCCTCAATGTTGTCTAGGGGAATTTTCAGGGTTTCCAAATCCAGCAGCAGGCGTTTTTGAGCGGGAGAAACCTCGCTGAGACGGCTTTTGAGGCTTTCGAGTGCTTCAATACGATCGCCCTTTTCCAGAGAAATCTCAAATAGTTTAACAGTAACTCCGGTTTCCAGGGAGAAAGCACGCTCTAAACTCAGCAAGCGGTTATCGTCGATCGCCACCAAATCCACTAAACCGTTGCTAGTTAATTTTCCCACAGGATTCGCGCCAGCGGGTAGCGGTTCGGTGATGTAGAGAAAAGAGGCATCTGGATTGCCGCTCACCGCATCGTAGCGCAAAATCCGGCACGGGCTCCCGGTTTCCAGGGAAACTACGGCGCCATCTTGAACCAAGGCGTTTTCGGTAGCGGTGAATAGATATTTGCGATCGGGCGTTAAAGTTAAACTTTCAAATGATAGATTGTTGCGGATGCCTTTACTGCCCTTGTCGTCGGGCAAAAACAGTTCAGGAATTGGCAGCGTTTTCAGGAGTTTACCATCGAGGGAGAACTCTTTGATAAAAGGATTTATTTGGCGATCGACATCTCCCTCAGAAGAAACAAACACGCTATTGCCAGTAAAAGCTATCCCTTCCGGATCTAAACTTAATTCAGGAAAACCTTTGCCGTTTTCATCTAATAAAGTAGTGACACCAGTAAAAGTAATTTGCTCTTTTTCCAGTTTACCAGATTGCAAGTTGATTTTGAGAGTATAGAAACGCGCCTGGTTCTTGCTGCTACGGTCATCAGAAATGGCATAATAGACTTGTTTCTCGGCATCATAAGTAATGCCAGAAAGTCCGCCAATTTCCGTACCCTGAAACGGAGAACCTGTAGGAAATATTGCTCTGCCGATAAAATTTATTTTCGTTACAGCGAAAGATTGAGCAGATTGGTTTACCCAAATAGCAACAGTTGCTGCCATCAAAAAACAGACAATAAATATAGTTGCTTTTGCTAGCTTTCGCATTTTACTATCTTTTTCTCTTTCTGACTTCGCGCCCTTCGCGCCTTCGCGGTTCGTTTAATCATAAATTCACTGTTTCTGACTTAACAAAAAATTAGTCAACCAATCTTTAACCACATAAGTAGCACGACAGTCGTCCTCATTGTAGCGGACGATCGCCTCTAAAAGATCTCGATCGCCAGTTTTGAGCCAATCGTCGTACCAGCAGACGCACTGAGCACCATTAGCCTTAGCATCTCGCCAGTCAAAACCCAGCCAGCGGGCAATTGGTTTGAGTGCGTAACTTTCCACGGGCATAATCGCCTTTTGCGTCACTTGTTTGTGAATATCTACAAACCTTTTCAGCACGGGTTTCCACAAATAAGCTGGAGTATTGTAAAGTTTAGCCAGTCGCTTAAAAGTCTTGACTTCATAGTCGCAAAAGTGGAAAATCGGAGCAATGGGATAAGCCCACATTAATTCTAAAAATTGTTGCCAGACTGCACCTTCTTCTGCTGCTGATTCTGCTAAAAAACCGTGGAATTTTTCCGTATTGTTGTACCTGTCAACAACTAAGACTCCGTGGAGGTAATCCAAGTTTAACTCGGGTTCTGCTTCAATGTCAAAGTAGAGTTCGATTGGGGCGATCGGCAAAAAGACAGATTGGGAATATGGAATTGGTTTCTTGCGGAGAATTGGCGCAGGTATAGAAGATGTGGCAGGTTTATTTTCTTTAATTTTTACTTCCTCAACTGCGATGTCATTCAAGATATTGTCTACAATATCTGGTACTATTTCAGATGAGTTAAGTTCTTGTGAATTCTCACTTCTACGTTCTTCTCGATCGTTAATCCGTGTATCCGTGTCAAAATCCGTATCGTGCCTTCCTTCTTCCGACTTCCCTCTTCCGACGGACATCGGACTGACATCCGTTACATCCGTTACAAAATCCGTTGCCGAACTTCCTTCTTCCCGCAACAGCGGTTGATTTAGCAAATGCGATCGAGCTTGCTGCACCACATCAAAAGCAACTCTGTCGGGGAATTCGGGATACTCAGCCAGCAGTTCGGAACTAGCATTAGCGAGAGCTTCAACATCAGTAATTCCGATAGTTTTCAGTCTAGCATAGCGACTGGCAGTAACTCCCGGCAATAACGAAAGATGTTTAATAGATTCGGCTTCTGCGTGACAGATAGTATACCAACCGCAAAGATTGCACTTTTGCCGGGAAATGAACACCTCTGGTTTATCTCGATTTTCTATCATCTGAATGCAGTTATCTAAAATCTCGAACATCTGAGGAGTTCGCTGGTCGAGATTCACCTGCCACAGCCCTTTTTTTCGCAGCATCAGCCACGCAGTCTCTGGCATTGTTTCCTGCACAGAAGCTAAAACTTGGGCGTGAAAAGCTGCGATAATTTGATACTCTTGTTTTGGTCGCTTGCTAAGCCAAATATCCGTAGTAATATAACTCCAATCGCCAAATTTTGATTTTCCCGGCTGTTTGATTAATAAATGGGGGCGGCTGATCAGGGTAATGTTTGAAGAGGGAAGATTGGAGGATGAAAGATGAACGGGAGTTTCAGGGATTTCGCCAAATTCTGGGAAATATTGACCGTCAATTCCTACCAGAGAAGTTGTTGCGCCGTTGGTTTTGCGGAATTCGCCCTGGATCAGAACTCCTCGGTAAATGCGATCGACTCCTTGCTGCATTAAACTCAATGTAGCGGCCGCGCCAGCTTCCCAATCCCCTCTAGGATAATATGGTTGTTGGTAAGTCTCCTGTTCCAAAGCTTGCTGCTGGTATGTCGCGCTGTCGCGCATCAGTTTCAGCAAAAAGTCGCTGGGGGGATCTAGGTGTTTCCAGTCTCCGCAGGTGTCTAAAAATGCTCGGAGATGGCATCGTTGATAGGAAAGTAGCAGTTTGTCAGTTATTAACATTTAGTATTCGCAAGGCATAGAGTATCAGGCAAAAGGTATAAAATTCACAGCATTAGTTATTCAATATTAACGCTATCAATAATTCCCCAAAAAAAATGACAAAGAACAATCACCGGCAACAATTTCCTGCTTTGGCCAATAAAGCTTATTTTAACTACGGCGGACAAGGGCCGCTGCCTGAGCCTGCTTTAGAGGCGATTTATGAGGCTTACAAACGGGTGCAGCTTGGGGGGCCGTTTTCGGGGGAGGTGGGGGCTTGGGTGGTTCAGGAGGCGATGCTGACGCGACGTGCGATCGCCTCTGAGTTGACCGTACCTCCTGAAACCATTGCCCTAACTGAAGATGTCACCGTTGGCTGCAATATTGCGCTGTGGGGCATTGACTGGAAAGCAGGCGACCATTTGCTGCTTTCTGATTGCGAACACCCCGGCATTGTAGCTAGTGTAATGGAACTTCAGCGCCGTTTCAACATTGAGGTTTCGGTTTGTCCGCTGGCGGCTACTTTGAATGAAGGTGATCCTCTGGCGGTGATTGCTGATAGTTTGCAGCCAAATACTCGCTTGTTAGTTATCAGTCACATTTTGTGGAATACCGGCCAAGTTTTGCCTCTGGCTGAGATTGTGAAAGTATGTCATCAAACAGGAGTCAAAGTATTAGTTGATGCGGCTCAATCTGTGGGGGTTTTGCCTTTAAACTTGATTGAGTCGGGGGTTGACTTTTATGCTTTCACTGGTCATAAATGGTGGTGCGGCCCGGAAGGTTTGGGCGGGCTGTATGTGAGTGCTGAAGCTTTGGCAGATTTGCATCCGGTGTTTATCGGTTGGCGGGGAATTGTGACGGATGCTAATGCTAAAGTCCTTGGCTGGAAGTCGGGAGCACAGCGCTATGAAATTGCGACTTCGGCTTATCCTTTGTATGCGGGTGTGCGGAGTGCGATCGCCCTGCAACATGAATGGGGTACGATCGAGGAAAGGTATGCAGAAATTTGTCGTTTGAGTAAGTATCTCTGGCAGCATTTGTCGGAACTTCCCGATGTGGAATGTTTGCGGACATCTGCGCCGGAAGCTGGTTTGGTTTCGTTTCGATTAACTAATGGGATGCCGCACAAAAAGCTTGTCGATTTGTTGGAAAAACAGGGGATTATGGTAAGGACTATTCTTAATCCTGATTGTGTGCGGGCTTGTGTTCACTATTTTACAACTGAGGCGGAGATTGATAGGTTGGTTGGGGCGATCGCAATACTTTAGGGTGTGCCGGTACCTTTGAATAAAACTTTAGCATCAGCAGTCATTCATTTTCCGCCAGCCAGCGATCGATTTCTTCTCGGTTGCGATCGTAATAGTTCGCAACCGCTTCCAAATCCTGAAGGGTGAGTCCTGGATAATTATAGAGAAGTTTGGCTTCATTTGCGCCCTGTTGTTGGTAAGCGACAATCGTCCAAACGGGAATGCGAGTATCGCGAATTCGCGCTGCACCGCCACAAATACCTGGAGTTTTGTGAATGGGATACATTATTTTAAACTATGATTAAATAGACGTTGGTTTTTCGTTGGGTTTATCTTATAATATAGTAAGGAGGTTCAACTATGCAGATTACAAATAAAAAACTTAGCTTACAAAACGGTGCAAGCTGGCCATCATTTGAGAAGTTTCGTTTGAAGGGCGCAGAAGCACTCAGTTCGATCGCGAATGGTGTCATTGCTACCCTCCATACAAAAACAGGACAGTACCGCATTATAGAGGAACGCGACTTTCAAGCAATGTATGGATTAGCTCGCGATGTCGATCGCACCAGAGGAGGATTGCGTGTGGTAATCTTGGCTGTGCGCGCGGCACAAAAACACCCCGATCCAGAGAACCTCAGCCTACTTGCTGAAGCTGTGGCTTTGCTGGGAGATTTGCCTGAACTTCCGACTAGCAATAACTTCGAGCGATTATTTCCAGAGAATTTCGACTTGGATGAGGATGATGAAGTGATGCTCGATCCTGATGAAATCGATCGTCAGGAGCAATCTGAGAGTGCGATCGAGAAGAGGATGGATTGATTGCGATGGCTGTAGCAAATAATGCTAAAACTTAATTACCAGTCATAACAAATCAATATGAGTGGAATTGACCGTGAACTTCTTCTAGAAACCAGAACCAGTCTCATAGATAAACATCTGCCCGGAACCAAAAAAGCCGAAAGCGAACTTGAAATCGAAGGAATTGTCCATCTCTTTAATGATAGAGAAACAATGGAAAGAGTCGCTGCCGAAATAAAGAGTAGAGGGGAACGCACAGGAGCGGACGATCCCGAGGACAATTATGAACGTTATGGATTGTACTTTTCAGAACCAATTGGTTATATACTAAAAGCAGACGGTACTAGGATACCACTAGAATACGGTGAAATAAAAATTAAGAAAACCACAGGTAAATATCATGTCATACCTCGCACAAGACCCCGTACAAGCTACTAAAATCAGTCAAGAATCCGAGCAAGAGACTGAGTGGGAGTTTGCGGAAATCTGGGCTGATACTCTGATATCTCCTCCTTATATTCTGATGTTAGTTAAGGAAAAGTCAGGTAATTTTTGCATCCATAACCCAGCACAAAACTATAAAGTTATCTTTACCAGTGACAATTACGAATCTGCTAAAATGTGGCTACTAGAAGATGAATACGAGCGTGTGAATAGCCGCATTTTACAAGAAGTATAAAGTGGTGTCGCTAATAGGGATTTGATGGTGTCACCAAACCTCATTCCCCACAGCAACTCCACTATAAATCTCATTATGAAGATTCTCAAGTGCGATCGCCTCAAGCGAATACCGCCGACGAGTTACGGGTTCGATAATTTGCTCAGCGTCAATAGAGGCATCTATTTCCTGAGAATGGGCTGCATAAAAAGCGAGAACATCGTTCACTTGAGCTTCACTTAAGTCATACTCAGCGGCAATTTGGTTTGGGGAAAAACCCCATTTAGGGGCTGCAATGACTACTGTTTGCACCAGCAAGCGAGTGCCACGTAAAACGGGCACGAGTTCGCTGCTAGCGCCCCGCACATAGGTAATTTCAGGAAAAGTGCGATCGTCTGATTTATGCAGCCCCGTGAACTTCATGCTTTTACAATAACAACGGCTCTATTTTAGCTTGTACCTCTTCAATGACATCTTGAGATACCGACTCAACCAATCGAATACCGCGAGCTTTCCAGTCTAAACACTTAATTTGATCTGCAAGAATTACTCCCTGAACTTTTAATCCAGTGGGTAGGATAACTTCAAAAGGATACCCTTTTTGTTGTTTTGTAATCGGCATAAATAGAGCTAAGGAGCTTTTCTCGTTGTAGGAACGAGGCGACAGCACAAAAGCAGGTCTAAGTCCTTTTTGCTCGTGTCCCTTAGTTGGGTCAAAGTCTAAATAAACGATATCGCCTCGACTCGGAACGTAGGGATTTGATTGTGTCACCAAACTTCGTTCCCTACAGCAACTCCAGTATCAATCTCAGTATGAACATTGTCTGGCGTCATTGCCTCGATTAGCTCCTCAAGCGAATACCGCCGACGAACGATAGGCTCGATCGTCAGCTTGCCATCTATCAAGACAAGCTTCACTTCGGAACCCTCAGCCAAGTTAATCTCTTTAGCTAAATTCTGTGGAATCCGAATAGCAAGACTGTTTCCCCATTTTGCGATCGTCGCAACCATAGCCTGAACCTCTAGTTAGTGATATCACTCTGAGGAATTTACCCTTTCTAAGAGAATGTATATACAGAGTATCTACAGTGTAGCGACTAAGCGGATGTTTGACAAGCACAGAAAATTTGATAAAAAAGCAAATCGCCCCTTCTCTAATACACCAAAGGACGATCGCCCTTTTCACCTAAATCTCTCCTGCACGCACCCCAACAAAAGAAACCGGGTTTTTCACTAAATCTGCCGTTTCAACGCAGTATCTTCGCAAAAAACCCGGTTTCAGAGCTCTCAGGCCTAAGTCCTATTAGTGACTGTGCCCGTGCCCGCCATGAGAATGTCCGTGATCACCATGAGAATGGCCACCGTGAGAATGTCCACCGTGATTGTGTCCGTGATCCCCATGAGAATGACCGTGCCCTTCATGAGAATGCGCGTGCTCGCGGTGCGCGGAAGCCAAACTCGGATTAACAGCAACCGCAGTCTCACTCAACAACGCTTCAATCTGCGGGTTTGCCCACTCAGCCGCCATTTTCAGAAACTCTGGATGGTCATTTACGCAAGGCAATTTGCGGTAAGTAACTCCTTGACGCTGTTTCTGCAAAGACTCAATAATGTGGTCTACATCTAACAAAGTTTCGTGATTTTCTGTCGCAAATCCGATCGGCATAAAGACGATCGCAGTTGCACCCAAATCGATCAAATTTTTCGCAGCCAACGTCGCATCCGGCTGCGTCCACTCAATCAGCGGCGTGTCGTGGTTCAGCCAGCCCACCGAAATCAAAGGATAGCGGTACATCAAACGTTCCCGCACGCGATCGTACAAAGCTTGACTTTCCACAATTCCCGAAGTAAAGCCCTTCGCCTTGTGCGGACAACCGTGATTCATCAGCACAATCCCAATCTGAGAAGGCAAATGCGCTACAGCTAAATCGTTCTTAATTTCCTCTTCAACCAAGTCCGCCATTAGCTGGATGTAAGCAGGTTCATCGTAAAAAGAAGGAATGTAGCGCTGTCCTTTTACCCAATGTTCCTTACCATCAAAGGTTTGTGCTAAAGCTTTATTCACCTGTTCGACTGCAATGCCGCTGGTGAAAACAGAATCAACTACCAACAGCGGATAAATCAGAATTTTGTCAAATCCTTCTGCTTGAATTTGAGGGATTACTTGTTCCGGCAAAAATGGCGCGCAAAAGTTAAAAGCTTTGAACACTTTTACTTTATCGCCCCATTTCTCCTGTAAATTCTGTTCAATCCCGGCGCGTTGCTGTTCAAAAATTGCATTGTGCGGCGAAACAAATTGACCGTGTTGGTGACTCCACTCGTGCAAGTCAAAGATTGCTAAAATCTTCGCCAGCGGCGGATAAATCCAAAGCGGTACTGGCGCAAACTTTGCCGTAAGCAAATTTAAAGCTTGTTCGTTGTAGTTGGCAAAATCGTCGTAGCTTTCGACTTCGCCGTAACCCATCAGCAATACAGCAACGCGATCGTTACTTGCGGGTGCTGCAGATGTTTTGAAATCGATTTTTTCTGGAGAAGCAACCACTTTGTATTCCTCAATTTTATTTATTCTAAGAGATCCAGGCAGGATGAAGGGTGAATCGGAGATTTTTCATTGTTTGCGATCGCACGACGGTTGCGCGCGGGGCTGATTCCCGGTTTCTTGGCCCATACTTCCCGGTTAAACCTCTTATTTATCCTAGAAACCGGATTGATGGGCATCAGTCCTAAGTCGGTTTTTTGACCCTGACCCGAAATTCGTAGGGCAGCTAAGCTGGCAGGCCTCTAATTTGCACAATCCTGTTTCTTTAAGCTTTTTTGGGCCGGGCTTCGACGCCGCCGGAAAAGTTAAATCTAAATACAGAACAGCTTAAAACTAGAATCAGCCTTTGCTAAGCTTGACAGGAGATGGGGCAGGGGGGGATAAGTTTCATGTTTTCTTAAGACTCCCTGACCTTGCCTCAGATTAAAGCGGTTTGGAGCGTTCCCAGCACTTAACTTGGGGGGATACTCTTCAAACTAGACTCTATTATAAGTTTAACACCCTATCCCCTGGGGTAGTATATGATATAGTAGGCATATGATAAAGTTATGTTGCGAACTATATTAACTTTCTTGACGAACTATGAGACTGGTAATTTGCCCCGGAGTCCACGAACCAAAGCTAACCGACTGTTTCCTCGCGGGACTTTCGGGGCTTTGGGGACTGGCAGCCGATCGCCCAAACCAGCAAATAGTCGAGCCTGTCAAGATTTTTCCCGCTCATAAATATCCGCCTTTTTCAGCTCTTGACGTATGGAACTTTTTGTGCAGCGAAGAGTTGGCAGGAGAAAGTCTAGTATTTGTCAGCTTTTCGGCAGGAGTAGCCGGGGCGATCGGGGCGGCTTGGATGTGGCAGCAACTCGGCGGCAAAGTCGGGGCATTTTTTGCCTTAGACGGTTGGGGAGTACCCCTGGGGGGCAATTTTCCCATCCACCGCATCAGCCACGATCGCTTCACGCACTGGAGTTCGGCAATTCTAGGTGGCGGTGGAGAAAGCTTTTATGCTGATCCCGCCATCGAACATTTGGATTTATGGCGAGCTCCCCAAACGGCAAAAGGCTGGCACGTCAGCCAAACCGCCGCCGGCATTGAGACTGTCGCACCCACAACCGCAGCAAAATTTTTAGTCCACCTATTGAAACAATACGGAGTCCAGTCAGTTGTTTAATCTTAATTTAGTATCCTCAGCGATCGCACCTATTGCCACCATCGCCCGCCTCGACAATTCTGTCACTTCAGCCACAACAAACAGCATCAAACAGTGGTTGATATTTAGTGCCTCAGCATTTTTAGTCTCAATTCCCGTCTTCGTGCAAGCACCGTTAGTTCGCTTATATCCAACCATCAGTTTGCTGTCAACTATCCCCTGGTTCGTTCTGAGTTTAATTCTAATTTTCCGCCCCAAAACACAACTTTGGGGAGATTTATTATTAGGATTTGCCGGATGCTGGCTGGCAGGTTCTATCTATTGGGGCTGGTTTAGATGGGAACCAATTTTACATCTACCTATAGAAGCAATTGGCTTGCCTTTTGCTATTTGGTGCTTGGGCAAATCTTGGGGAAAAGTTGGCAGCTATTTTTACTTGGGTTCCCTATTTGGCACTGCTATTACCGATTTATATTTTTATTTAACTGGGTTGATGCCCTACTGGCGCCAAGTGATGCACGCGGAACCGGAATTAGCTATGCCGATTTTTCAAAGTGCGATCGGTCAAATCGAAACTCCTTGGGGCATAGGCTGTGCTTTAGTTTTAATCGCTGTGTTGCTAACAGTCGGTTTGCTGAGTTTGCGCGATCGAGAACTGCACTGGCGCGCTTTCAGCGGCGCGGTGTTAAGCACGCTTTTGGTAGATGGTTTATTTTGGTTGGCTGCTTCTGCTGCTTAAGATTTATGATTAGTTTTTATGTTGGTAATTTTTGACCGCAGATGTGGGCGGATTGACGCAGATTAACGCAGATTTTTTTGATGGATGTAGTCTTGAAATTCCTGACTTCTTAAAGAAGTCGGGAATTTGGGTATTTACTGAACAATTATGAGTTAAAATCTAAAATCTAAAATCTAAAAATCCCAAATCAATATCATGTCTTTCATTTCAATTCGCGGTGTAGAACATTATTACGAGTGGATAACGGCAGATAACACGGCCCAACCTAGCGGGAAACCAGTGATGGTATTTCTGCACGGGTGGGCTGGCTCAGCTCGCTACTGGGAAAGCACGGCACGGGCTATTGCTGATGATTTTGATTGTTTGCTCTACGATATGAGAGGTTTTGGTCGATCGCCCTTGCCAAAAGAGCCTCCTGAGTCCAGCTACGAACTCGAAACCTACGCCCGCGACTTAGCGGAATTATTAGAATCTCTGAATTTAAGCCGCGTTTTTCTGAATGCTCACTCCACAGGAGCATCAATTGCTACTTTATTTCTCAACCTTTACCCTGAAAAAGTAGAAAAAGCAATTCTAACTTGCAGCGGGATTTTTGAATACGATGAGAAATCTTTTACAACTTTTCACAAATTCGGTGGCTATGTGGTAAAATTTAGACCTTCTTGGCTGGCATCGATCCCTTTTGCCGATCGGCTATTTATGGCCAGGTTTTTGCGCCGTTCCCTGCCCACAGAGGTAAGTCTGGCGTTTCTCAAGGATTTTTTAATGGCAGACGAGGAAGCTGCTATAGGTACAATGGTGACGGCCGTCAGCAAAAGAGCAGCCGAGGAAATGCCCCAAGAATTTGCGCGGCTGAGTGTTCCCACACTGCTTGTGGCCGGAGAATTTGACCAAATTATCCCCGCCGTCATGGGAGAGCAAGCAGCCTCCCTCAGCAAAAAAGTAGAATTTGTTATAATTCCGAATACGGCTCACTTTCCGATGCTGGAGGATGCCGCAACATACTTGCAGCGAATTCGAGACTTTTTGCCAGCAGCGGCTTAGCTGAGTTATTGTTCATCTAATGTACGATCGGACAAGCAAGCTTTGAGAACGGCTTTTGCTCCGATCTTAATTTTTAATTCCTAATTTCTTAAAGCGAAAGGTGGTACAATGAACGACCTCGACCAATACTATAAAGTGCTGGGACTGTTGCCGGGAGCTTCCAGAGAAGAAATTAGCCAAGCCTACAAGGATCTAGCGTTCATTTGGCACCCCGATCGCATCCCCAAAGACAATCCCAGATTACTACAGAAAGCTGAAGAAAAGATTAAGGAAATTAATCAAGCTCGCGAACAATTGCGATCGATTCAACCAAGAGGTCAGAATCAGAACGTTCAGCAAAAAAATACTCAGCACAAACACACCCAGCACCAAAACACCCAGCACAAACACACCCAGCAACAAAACGCTCAGTACAGAAACACTCAGCAACAAAACACCCAGCAACAAAATACCCAGTACAAAAATACTCAGCAACAAAATACCCAGCAACAAAATACCCAGCAACAAAATACTCAGCAACAAAATACTCAGTACAGAAACACCCAGCAACAAAATACCCAGCAACAAAATACTCAGTACAGAAACACCCAGCAACCCAATACTCAGCAACAAAATACTCAGTACAGAAACACCCAGCAACCCAATACTCAGCAACAAAATACCCAGCAACCCAATACTCAGTACCAAAACACTCAGCAACCCAATACTCAGTACCCAAACAATCCGTACCAAAACAATCCGTACCAAAACAATCAGTACAGAAATACTCAGTATCCAAACACCCAGCACCAAAACACCCAGCCACCACCGGCTAACCCAAAAGAACCCCGGTACTCTTCTGAGCCCTCTTCAGGAAAATATCCTGGAAATTATGCGGGAAACTATGGGGGAAACCCTGCAGGGCCCTATTCAGAGGCGTCCCGCTACCAATCGCAGCCGCCGCCCTCTCAGTCGTCATCTCAGTCTTACCGCCAAGCTGGGCCACAAGCTCCCGATTTGAGCGGTTCCAACTTCCAAGGAGCTTCCTTAAAAGAAAAGGATTTTTCAGGAAGAAACTTGAGCAATGCAAACCTGAGTGAAGCCGACTTAAGTGATGCTTTTCTACACAACGTCAATCTCACAGGCGCGAATTTGCACCAAGCAAACTTGTTCAGGGCCAATTTGTTAGGAGCTTGTTTGATCAATGCCAACTTGAGAGAAACCAACTTAATCGGAGCCGATTTGAGCGGTGCAGACTTGAGCGGTGCTGACTTAACAGGAGCAAAAATCGGTTACGGCGATCGAGTTATGGTCAAACTTACCCGGACTACATTAACAGGTACAATCTTACCCGACGGTACTGTTCATAGCTAAATTATTTAGTTTTTAGTCAGTGGTTGTAGACGCGGGTTTTACCCGCAATATTTGCTGCAAATCCAAACACAAAAAAATCCGCCCTTTGCGAATTTGGGATAAAAACTTATATTCTGTCCGCTAGAACAACCGCCATAAAATTGGTTCGTAGTGAGGGCATTCGTCGTCAGAATTGTATGAGGACTTGCATTCCTCGCTGCGTACCCATAATGGTGGAATTACTTGACATGATATTACGCGATCGCGATCGCACAAACCGAGTTTTTTTTACCCGGTTCAACAACTGCAACGAGGTCTTTTCCTTCATCAAACCCCCTTTCTGTCTCCAACACGGCTAATCGAGATTCATATTACAGCAACCGCCAAAATGGTTCCTGTTCTGTTTTTCCTTCTTCCCTCTTCCTTCTTCCCTCTTCCTTCTTCCCTCTTCCTTCTTCCCTCTTCCTTCTTCCCTCTTCCCTCTTCCTTCTTCCCTCTTCCTTCTTCCCTCTTCCCTCTTCCCTCTTCCCTTCCTTATTAATTACTTCCGCCACGGCGATTGCGTAACTTTCGTCCAGCAGCCAGCATAGCGCCTCCCGCCATCAAACCCCCCACAGTCATCGGTTCGGGAACCGGCTCAGGTTGAACCGTCTCCACAGAACCGCCTTTAATAAATACAGCAGAATCTAAATAGCCATCGCCCACATCTTTAATGCGGATGCTGAGAACATTCGTCTGATTTTGCTTGAGCAAACCCTCAAAACCTAAAACTTTAGTAAAACCGTCGAGCTTAACGATGTTAGCAGCAATACCTGTGAAACTTGGGTTGTCAATATAGTCGGGGTGATCTGTAGAGCGATTATATGGATCGGGAACAAGATTATTAATCGTAACTGTTTTTCCGTCGCTCAATTTTGCCAAATTAATGCCGTTCAGCAGCAGTTCAAAATCGTCATTATATTCTTCATAAGCGCCGAACTCAGGAAACTCCTCAGAAGCAAATACATATTCAAAGAACAACTTTTGAACCCTGCTATCAGCAAAAAAGCTGAGGTTTAGCTGAGTCACATCCCCCTGTTCACCCTTAGCACCAAAGTCCGTGCTTAAATCGCTGTCCTTTGTCGTGAAGTTATCTTTCCGATTCTGACCCGGTATATCAGCGACTTTACCAGTGCTCAGAACAACACCTGATGTCAAACCGAAGGGGTCATTAGTGAAAGTGCCAAAAGCAGCCGAATTACCCCTAATTGAAACAGAGAAATTACTCAACCCGGCTGTATTAGCCCCCAATAAATTATTTTTTAAAGTCTCAGTGTTATTAGTTGCCCCTACCGAAAATGCCATTGCTGGCGCTGCCAACAAACTCAGAGCAGTAGTTAATGTAGCTGTTAAGGCAGCAATTTTGTGAGTAATTATCATAAATTTTTCCTGGAAGATACAAACCTGATTCTCTGCACAACTTAATTTTTACATTATATAAGTATCAATGTCTAGTGCCTTTACAATAACTTTACACATAAGTGTATATACGCTTTCTGTGGTTATTCTTTTTGGTAGTTCTTGGCAATTAGTCAGCCTATAAACCTCAGCGCCAAAATACGGATGCAAAAATACACCTACACAGACTAATAATTTCATGACTTACGCACGGTCAGCCCAAAAAACCCGGTTTTGATACCGTTGGCGCTATCCAAAATGACTAATGACTAATGACTAATAGCTAATGACTAAGGACTAATGACTAATAGCTAATGACTAAGGACTCATGACTCATGACCTCCCCCAAAAAACCTATACAAGCCCCCGATTCCTGTCGTAGAGAGATCAAAATTTTTGACCCTAGTTCAACATCCCAGATTCATCTCTGGAGTAAATCTAAAATCCTTCGACTGAGCGCGAATCGACGGCTCGCCGAAGTCTAAAATCTAAAATCTCTAATCGACTGACTGATGACTAAAACCCCCTTGCTTCTCCTTCCCCGCGCCGATCGGCAGCCCCTTCCAACCAACCATCCGCAGTCAGGACGATCGCATTAGCATTGCCCCAGCCGTCACCTTCGACAATCTGGTGTCCCCGCCGCCGCAACTCCGAAAGCGTCGCAGCCTCAAAACCTCCCCGTTCCACCCTCAGGCGATCGGGCAGCCACTGATGGTGAATCCTCGGTGCGGATACAGCCTCACCAACATTCATGTCGTAAACCAACACATTCAACACAATCTGCAACACCGTGGTAATAATCGTGCTGCCTCCGGGAGCTCCCGCTGCGAGGCGAAATTTGCCATTTTCTGTCACGATGACCGGCGTCATGCTCGATAAGGGAGTCTTCCCCGGGGCGATCGAATTTGCCTCCCCGCCCACCAAACCAAACAAATTCGGCACTCCCGGCGCCGCTGCAAAATCATCCATCTCGTTGTTGAGCAAAATTCCCGTACCCGCGGCCACGACTCCAGCCCCAAAACCGCCATTCACTGTAAACGTCAAAGATACCACATTGCGCTCTTTGTCAACTACCGTTAGGTGGGTAGTTTCGGGAGACTCCCACAGGAGACGGTTCAAAGTTTCAGCGTCAACAGCCTTTACCTCGCTGGAGGGTCTGGCTTTTGACATTGGGATTTGCGATCGTCTCAATTTGGCATAATTGGTGCTAGTTAGAGCTTTGACTGGTACACTCACAAAATCCGGGTCGCCCAAATACTCAGCCCGATCGGCATAAGCAATCCTCATGCTCTCCGCCAGCAAGTGCAAAGTATCTGGACTTTGCCTCCCCAACCTCTTGAGATCCGTATCTCCCAGAATATTTAAGATTTGCAACAAATGAACGCCGCCCGAAGAAGGAGGCGACATCGCGCAAATTTCGTAAGCCCGAAAGTTCCCGCAAACCGGATTCCGCCAAATCGGCGTATAGTTTTTCAAATCTTCCAGAGTGATAATGCCGCCATTTTTAGCCATATCGGCGGCGATCGCCCGCGCAATGTCCCCGGTATAAAAACTCTGCGGATTTTGTGCAATCTGCCGCAAAGTCCGCGCCAAATCCCGCTGCACCAAAAGCTCACCCGGCTGGTATAAAATGCCACCACGAGTAAAAACCTCCCGCGCCGCCCGGTTTTTATTGATCGCATCCTGTCGTCGCCCGGTAGCCGTGGTAAACCGCGAACTTACCGGAAAGCCTTTTTCAGCCAGGGCGATCGCCGGCGCCACCACCGCAGTCCAAGGCAACTTACCATACTCGCGGTGCACCGTATAAAGTCCAGCAACAGTGCCCGGAATACCCGCCGCCAAATGCCCGTCCAGACTTGCCCTTTGGCGCACCTTCCCTTGCTTGTCGAGGTACATATCCCGCGCCGCCCGTTTCGGAGCTCGTTCCCGGAAATCCAGCGCTTGCACAGTCCCCGTTTCGGCCCGCCGCAGCAGCAAAAAACCCCCGCCACCGATACCCGCCGAAAAAGGCTCCACCACCGAAATCGCCAAAGCCGTAGCAGCCGCCGCATCAACTGCATTGCCGCCCTGTTGCAGCAGTGCCAGCCCCGCAGCGCTCGCCAGAGGGTGAGCCGAAACTGTCATCCCCTGTTTGCTGCGCTGTTGCTGCAAGGTTGCCTGTAGCTGCTGCTGGCAGCCACCCAACACCAAGACTGTTACGCAACAAGTATAAATTCGCACTTTACTCAAGAAATTTGGCAACATTTTTTACGGGTGAGGCGAGGATTTTTTATAGTATAATTCTACGATCGTCTTCCCTAAGACCTAGCGGTACTGAGTTCAATCGCAGCTAAATTACCTGTTATGGCAGACGGGGAAACGATTTGACCCTGAGAGGCTCTCGCCGTGAAAGAGGAAGAGAGAAATGAGGGACAGCTTAGGGCCACTTCATAATTAAACAAGTTTGAAAAAGCATCTTTTTTAAGAAAATACCGATTTCAAAAAAGCTGATTAACATAGAAAAACGCCGTTGCTGATTTACTGTAGGAAAAACTAAAGATGCAAATCATATAAACCAGGATTCACAAAGGTTATGAATTTTCAAATTATTTTTGTTTCAGAGCGTGATTTAGCAACAGCAAAACCCTCAGTATTTTAGGTGATGGCTATGGTAATGCAACACATATAGCAATCCTTGCAGGAGTCGTAAATTTTTTACCCCACCCCAACCCTCCCCGAACCCGCTTGATCGGGAGTAAGAAATTCACCAATGATTTACGATTGCTATAGCAGACTTAAAAGATGCGATCGAATTTAGGACAACTCCAGTCCCCGGTAAAAACCCTCAATCCCTCGCACCCGTCGCCTTTGTGTCAGAAAAATTGCCCGCCAAATAATAGTCTGCACTCCGCCTGCTAAGGGCTGTCCCCTCCTTATGGTAGATCGGACTGATGTCGGTAAACCTGTTATATTGGCACTATGTAGGCAAGTTTCCTGACTACAGGTACTTGCAAGTAAATGAGTCAGAGTGTCTGCTTCGATACTATACTTCGGCGAATAACTACCAAACCACACCTTAATGCAAGTTATGAACAGCCAAAAAGTCAGTGTAATCATTCCTGCATTCAATGCTGCCGACACTCTGGCAGAGACAGTTGCCTCCGTCCTCAATGGTACCCACAATAATCTAGAAATTTTAATTGTTGATGACTGCTCTACTGACGCTACTGACAAAGTTGCTGCTAAGCTGGTCGAGCAAGATTCGAGAATTCAATACTTCAGGAATCCCCAAAATTACGGGGTTTCTAAGTCGAGAAATTTAATGATATATCGCGCCACATGTGAGTATGTAGCGTTTATCGACAGCGACGATACCTGGGAACCCAATAAGTTAGAAGTTTGTTTGAAGATGCTCGCAGACAATCCCGAAGTCAAAGCTGTGGCTCACGCTTTGCGGTATTTAGACAAGCGTGGCAATAAGTTGAGTTACATTCCCACCTATCCTACAACTAAAGCAGAAATGCAGGCGATTAAGGAGAAAGGCGAAAGTCCTTGGGTTTTCCCCTCTTCTGTTGTAGTCCATCGTTCCATTCTTCTCAAAGAAGGCGGGTTTGCAGAAGATTGGCCGGTAGGAGAAGATACAGAGTTATTTACCAAACTTGCTCAAAAGTATGGCTTGCTAGCGGCGACAGAACCTTTGGGAAATTATCGGATTAGAGGGAACTCTCTCACAGATAAGCACTGGTTCAAAAAGCGCATAGCTTCTGATTGTGTCAAGGAAAACCAACTGCGGCGCTTGCGGGGAGAAAAAGAGTTATCCCTCAACGAGTACGAAGAGTTATGTTTTAAGAATTTGCCACTTTTGCAAAGGCTGAACAAATTTCGAGAAGTTTTGGCACTGCACTACATGAGAAAGCTGGGACAAAGTTGGTTAAATCGGGAGGTTTTGCCTACTATTGTTTACGGCGTGGCTACCACAGTGCTCAATCCTCAAGCTACTGTGCACAAGTGGAAATGGATGAAGACTCACGAAAAGTTGAGTCATCAAACCGCAGAAGGTATTGGTTCTTCGGCAGAATCAAACCCTCAGCGATCGCCTGAAATCGGGGGGCTGTCCTAAAGGATGTTATAGTTGTATAGCCTTTCTCAGTAACATGAGGTGCACGCTTTATAAGCGGGCATAGGGCATAGGGCATAGGGCATAGGGCATAGGGCATAGGGCATAAGTCATACCTCACCAAGATTGAGAACTGCTGTATGCGGGTTGAGTCAAGAAATGAGGTGCTGCCAATACAGCCGAATCAAAGCCGATCGCCCAGGGGCTAATTAATACGCGATATTGGGGGTTTGGAGCCGTATTTGACTGTTAATATCCTGTCGGGTCAATTACCCGCAAGACCAGCTACAGCGGCTTGCAGCCCTGCGATGGGAGACAATATAAAAATTTTTGAAAGTCGCGATCGGATGCTAGCTTTGATTTATTCGGCCACTAGCTTCAACCCTATAGAGGGGGCAAATAGCAGCGATCGCCAGCCGTGCTATGTGCCCCCACAACAGTTAGAATAAATAATGTATAAGTAAAAAGGAAAGTTTTTGGAATAAAAAAATGGGTAGCAAACCCCTTTTTGATGCAAAAAATAAAAGCAAAAATTTATAAAACATTCTGCCTTTTACCTTCAGAGGACGATCGCCTTTTTACTTTGAATTAGATTGAATTTATGGACTGGCAAGAAATTTCTGGCAACTGGGTATTAATTCCCTCAAGACCGATCGCGATCGTACATTTTCTCGGCGGTGCATTTGTGGCGACAGCACCGCAACTCACCTATCGCTGGCTGTTAGAGGCTTTGGGGAATCAAGGATATCTTGTAGTAGCAACGCCGTTTGTCAATACTTTGGATCATATTGCGATCGCCCGCGATGTCCTCAACAAATTTGAAAATGCCCTCGATCGCCTGCGGGCCACTAAATTGCTCAAATCTTCCTATCTCCCCATTTACGGCATGGGGCACAGTATGGGATGCAAACTGCACTTGCTGATCGGTTCTGTATTTGACGTAGAAAGGGCAGGCAATATTCTGATTTCTTTCAACAATTATGCCGCATCAGAAGCAATCCCGATCGTCGAGCAAATTTCCCCCGTCTTTAAAGTCGAGTTTACCCCTTCCCCACAAGACACCAATCGCCTCGTCCAAGATAGCTATCAAATCCGGCGCAATCTTTTAGTCAAATTTAGCGGCGACAACATCGACCAAACCCTGCTGTTGACGAAACTGCTAAAAGCACGATTTCCCGACATGATTACAGTTCAGACTCTAGCCGGCAACCATCAAACGCCCTTGGGTCAAGATGTTAGCTGGCCTGTGGGTCAAATTTTTACGCCCTTCGATGCGATCGGGCAATGGGTCAAACAAGAAGTGTATCGAGAATTAAATGAATTAAAACGGACAATTCTGCTGTGGCTGAATCCTACGTCGCGCGTTTGAGATTGGAGATTGTGGAAGTGATCCCACGGATAAATCTGGGATCTGGTGATTCAGACACAAGCATAAAGTTACAGCTAACGTCCCAGAAAGCCAGCTCCTGAGCGGGGTTGGGATGATGGACAGCATATAAAACAGACGCTCCCCTTAGCCTATATATCAGCCTGAATTCAGTATTAATACAGTGGCGTTTGAGCTAGCGGGTCAGCTTAAATTGTTAAAGGGATGTCTAAGCTATGTACTCATAGCGGCGATGATCCTACTTTTCCGACTTTTCCGACTTGAAAGATCCGACTTTTCCGACTTGCTTGAGCCTGAGTGGTGAGTCAACATAGTGATAGGTGCATCTGAAGCTAGGTAAATTACTACCTAAATTAATCGCAAGTCGTTTGTCCACTTAGAGTTTCAGGCTCCAGAGATGTTAAGTTGTAGTTCTGCATCAATCCCTTGCTCAGGCACTCAAGATATAGATTCAGCTTTTTGGAAATTATGGCAGCAGCATCAAGATTATCTTTACCGTTGCTGTCGCAAGTGGATGGGCAATCCAACCGATGCTGAAGATGCCCTCAGTCGAGCGATGCTCAAAGCTTGCGAGAAAGCAAGAGAGGGTACGGATGATATCAAAAACTTTAAGGCTTGGTTAACCAAACTGACTTATAATCTGTGCGCCGATATCCATCGAGAGCGCAAAAGGGGTGCAGTAGGAGTTGAAAGTTTAGACACCATTGCTATAGGAAGCCAAACCGAATTAATTAGCCAAGAAGAAACACCTGTTCGCGCTGCTATGCAGCGCGAAATCGAATTATTTTTTCGCGAGGCAATAGATGAGTTGCCAGATAGATTGCGCGAGACTTTTATTCTCGATTTTGAATCAGGGCTATCTTATCAAAATATTGCCGAACAGCTTGCTATATCCTACGATAACGTCCGCAAGCGCATTTCTCAAGCGCGGGCAATTTTGCGTCAGCGGTTCAATGAAAATTTCGGCGAAGATGGGACTGACTCGGATTTGTCTAATCCTCAGTCGAGGGTTTCTCCTCAGCCTGCAAAAGGGAAAAAGTCTAAGAATATTGTTGAAAAAAAACCTGTTACAGAGGAGATTGAAGAAAGAGAAATTGTTGCCGGCGGGGAAGTTCAAGAGGCGGTTTTAGTGAATCCTCAATCTGATGGGGACATAGGAGAAAGAGAAATTGTTGCCGGTGGGGAAGTTCAAGAAGCGGCGGTGTGTGTTTTGCATCTAGGTGCGAACGATGATTCGCCCCTACGGATGTTGGCAAATAGTCTGGGGGATGACAGCGAAAAAGCGATCGCCCCTAACGCCTACAGCAGAGTCCTTTCTGAGTCTGGGGAAAGCCAAAAAGCTCTTGGTGTGCCGTCGGCATTAATGCAGCCGGCACAGGGCTGTTGTACCATCAGCGACTGCAATCCGCTGTATTCCCAGTTTGTCAACAGAGAAAACCCATACTTGACCGATGTTCGATCGCCAGAAATGCGATCGGGCCAGCGTGCCGGAGGCATATCGCGCAACGGTGCGTCTTCTGTATCGCCTTTTCTACTGTACAGGAGGATGTGGGCCGACAGTGGCGGCGGCTGGCTTTCTTCCATCGGAAAAATAGGCAGGGAGAAAATCGCTTTAAATCCGTTTTTACAGCGGATTGCTTGCCTCGTCTTGGCAAAGCCAAAATCTATTGGCCTGCAGGTGGCATTAATGCTGCCGCGCTGCAATCGGCTATATTCCCGCTTTCTCTATGACAATCAAGCATCAAGGATACCCGCCACGTGATTCATCCGTCCAGAAATAAAAAACCTGTATCGGATAAAGGAGCCCCCGAATTTATCCGTAGGGTCAATGCTTCAATTCTAAAATCTAAAATCTAAAATCTAAAATCTAAAATCGATTGACTGGCGCTGGGCGCGATATGGCGCTAGGCCGAATTTGGCATGGAAAAATTCGGCATCCCGTTTCCTCAATCTAGATTTTCAGGAAGAGATGGACTGCGTAGCAAGAATTTGTTAAACCCTCCCTCGAACCGGGTCATCCCCCAAAGGTTAGAGATGTCATATATCTAAAGACAGAATTATTCACAAATCACCTTCGGGAAACGTCTAACTAATAGAAGAAAAAAAACCAACCCTGGAGTTGAAAAATTATGATTCGTCGTATTGCTTTCGTTAGTGGTCTCGTTATTCTCAATGCTTTTGGTTTCGCTACCGTAGCCCGTGCCGGTGAAGGTGGTGTGGCAGGTTCTGCGGCTTTCACTGTTAACGACGGTAAAGTCACAGGTGTCGCTGTCTCGGCTGCTGTCGGTAAAGAAAATGCTTTCGCTCATTCTTTCAACTACAACGGCGACAATGACACTGGTTTACAGAACTCAGCCTTTGCCATTGGTACTGGGGGTACACTGAGTCTCAACGGTCTTGGCGACCCGGCTGGCTTGAACGTCAACACAATAGAAGACAGCGCTCGCGATGTCGTGCAAGCCAATATTTTAGGAGGATACACCATCAACCTAGGTACTACTAGCGGCGATCCTTTGGGTACGGCTCCGGCTCCGGCGGCTCCCTAGAACTGTTGAGAGTTGTTAGCTAGCAAGCTGACCCAGCAATTCAATCAATTTTTTCCCCTCTCAAATCTGATAAGCTGTTGTGCATTTAAATTGTATATTTCGAGTCCCCATCAAAAATCGTCAAATCCTCTCCCCCTCTCCTCTTCTCCCCCTCTCCCTCTCTAATACCATAGGCAATCTAGATGCAACACAGCTTATGAGGATCTCAGCGGCTCTCGCCACAGAAAGTCAGGAAAGATCCTCATTAAGAGAGGTTTTTTTATCCGCAATACCTTCTGATGAATAACAGGACATTCCCCAGATGAAACCCATGCTAAATACTTCAAAAAATATCAATCCAGCCGCCAGAATTGTTTTTATCGATGCCGGAGTAGAAAACGCCGATCTACTCATTGAGGGGGTCATTCCCACTACTGAAGTCTTTGTCCTAGATGGGACGGCCGATGGCATCGAGCAAATTAGCCAAGTTTTACAACAGCGTCAGAATATTGATGCAGTTCATATTATTTCTCACGGTGCGCCAGGTTGCTTGTATCTGGGCAATAGCCAACTGAGTTTAGATAACCTAATCCACTACGCCCCGCAACTGCAACAGTGGGATGTTGCTAACCTCCTCCTTTATGGCTGTAACGTTGCAGCAGGGGATGCCGGAGAGGAATTTATTACTAAGTTACACGCCCTCACCGGGTCAGAAATTGCGGCATCTAAGTCCCTGACCGGGAGTGCAGCTAAAGGCGGAAACTGGGAGTTAGAAGTCACAACAGCCCAGATGCAGCCAGTGCTGGCACTGCAAGCCGAGGCTATGGCGAACTACGGCTCTGTTCTTATTCTCCCTACTGATGTTGTCGAAGGAACTCTAAGCCAGTGGAATGATGGCATGCAGGGCATTCCTGCCTTTGGAGAGGGCGCAACACCAACCTTTGGCCAAACTTTCACGGCAACAGGATCATCCCTCAAATCGTTTACGATTAAATTAGACGACTACGAGCGGTTGCCCCATGACGAGTTTCAGCTCGATACAATAGATTTTAAAGCCTATGTAACGGCTTGGGATTCCAACAAAGGTGCTCCCGTGGGTCCCATTCTATATGAGAGTGTGCCTCAATCCACAACTCAGGTACGAGGTTTTGAAACCTTCACTTTTAACTCTAACATCTCATTAACACCAGGACAACAATATGTACTGTTGATAAATACAGACAAGCTAACTGATGGGATTCCAGGAGCTGGTGTCCAAGCAGGCTTTTTTCAAGATGTTTATGCTGGGGGAAATTGGGTTTATAATAATCAGGCGGGTCTTTTCAGCACTGGGTACACTTCTAATTCATCTCTAGATACAGCTTTTGAATTGGTATATGGCTCTGCTGTCACTCCTGTCACTCCTGTCAACCTCACACCCAATAACGATATTTTCAATGGGACTGCGGGTGTTGACCAAGTGAATGGTGGTGATGGAAGCGACATCCTCTATGGTAAAGCCGGAAACGATATCCTTGATGGTGGGGATGGCAATGATATTGTCTACGGGGGCGATGATGACGATTTGTTAAACGGTGGTAATGGTAGCGATCGCCTTTACGGTGATGCAGGTAATGATACTGTCAATGGGGATGCGGGTAACGATATTCTCTATGGCGGTGATGGTGACGATATCCTCAATGGCGGTGCAGGGAGCGATCGACTTTATGGTGACGCCGGGAACGATACCTTTATTCTAGCATCAGGAATGGGTCAGGATTCCATCTACAATTTCCAAGATGGCAAAGACAAAATTCAATTAAACGGTTTAGCTTTCGGTGATTTACTGATTACCCAAAGTGGTACTAATACCCAAATTAAACTATTAGCAACACCATCAGTTATCCTGGCATCTTTACAGAATATCAATTCAGGGTTAATTGGGGCGGCTGATTTTACTCCTCCTAGCGCGATTATGCCTGTGGTTTAATTGTATCAATTCTGAACCGATGGCTTTACCCTCGACTTAGTAGAAGAAAGCGCCACTGCACCCAGCAATCGCTGCACAGGAGGGTAAACCATTTCTTAAAAAAACTATTAATCCCTATTATTATATAGGATAAAAAAATGCCAGCAATTAATTTAACTACAACTACTTATACTCAAAACTTTAACACCTTAGAGAGTAGCGGTTCTCCTAGCAGTATTATGCCCACGGGGTGGGAGTTTTTGGAATCTGGAACCAATAATGCCAATAACACCTATGGTATTGATGATGGAACATCGCCTCCAGGCAATACCTACAGCTATGGAACAGGGAACACTAACGACAGAGCCTTAGGTGGGTTGCGATCTAATAATCTAATACCGACGTTGGGAGTGAGTTTCACTAACAATACAGGGAGTACAATTCGTTCATTAGCCATAAATTATCGTGGCGAACAATGGCGGTTGGGTGCTGTAAATCGAACAGATCGGTTAGATTTTCAATACAGCTTAGATGCGACTTCTCTTCTATCAACTGGCAGTTGGGTAGATTTTAATTCCCTTGACTTTAGTTCAGTCGTTACAACTGGGCCACTCGGCGCTCTCAATGGAAATGCCTCTCAGAACAGTGCCAACCTTTCAGGAACAATCTCTGGACTCAGTATTGCCAACGGTGAAAAATTCTATTTGCGCTGGCAAGATTTGGATGTGCCGGGTCCAGATGATGGTCTAGCCATTGATGATTTTTCACTTACCCCTACTCTGAATCTTGCCCCCACCAATATCAGTCTCAGCCCGAGCAACGTTGATGAAAATGTTTTAGCTAACACCCTTGTCGGAAATTTCAGTAGCACTGACCCGGACACAGGCAATACCTTTACTTACAGTTTAGTCACTGATCCGAATTATCCCGATAACACTGCGTTCACGATTTCTAATACTGGTCAACTGAAAACCAACGCTGCCCTCGACTTTGAAACTAAGCCCACTTACAATATCCTAGTTCGCACTACCGATGCTGGGGGACTAAGTTACGATAAACCCTTGACGGTTAATCTTAACAATGTTAACGAAGCACCAACCAACCTCAGTCTCAGCCCCAGCAACGTTGATGAAAATGTTTTAGCTAACACCCTTGTCGGAAATTTCAGTAGCACTGACCCGGACACAGGCAATAC